>DRLE01000103.1 GCA_011051475.1 Gammaproteobacteria bacterium | reverse complement strand
GCCAGCGGTGGTCCGTTTCGTACCTGGAGCGCCGAGCAGCTGGCGCATGTCACGCCCGAACAGGCCGTGGCACACCCCAACTGGGACATGGGAAAGAAAATTTCCGTGGATTCGGCCACGCTGATGAACAAGGGCCTGGAGCTGATCGAGGCCTGGTGGCTGTTTGACATGGATATCGCCAATATCGACGTGATTATCCATCCACAGAGTGTGATCCATTCCATGGTGACCTACTCGGACGGCTCGGTACTGGCGCAGCTGGGTAACCCGGATATGCGTACACCGATTGCCCATGCGCTGGCCTGGCCGCAGCGGATTGAATCCGGGGTTGAACCTCTGGATATTATCGAGGTCGCAAAACTGGCGTTTGAAAAGCCGGATATGGCGCGTTTTCCCTGTTTGCGCCTGTGCTATGAAGCCGTTAAAACCGGTGGCAGTGCGACCATCGTACTGAATGCAGCCAATGAAATGGCGGTGGCCGCATTCCTTGACGGACAGATCGGCTTTACCGCGATTGCGGATGTTATCGAACACAGCCTGGCACAGGCAACAATCAGCGAGGATGTCAGTTCGCTGGACAAAATACTGGCAGCCGATGTCATGGCCCGGGAAATCAGCCGGCAGTATATAGAGACACTGGCCGGCGGCGCGTCGTCAGCAAGCATATAACTACAATAATAATATGAGCATTCTGCACAATATCTTTTTCTTTGTCCTCGCCATCGGTGTCCTGGTCACTTTTCATGAGTTTGGCCATTTCTGGGTGGCGCGCAAGGCAGGGGTCAAGGTGCTGCGCTTTTCCATTGGCTTTGGCCGACCGCTGGTCAGCTGGTACCGTAAAACACCTCAGGGCGATAATATCGAGTACGTTATTGCCGCGCTTCCTCTGGGCGGCTACGTCAAGATGCTGGATGAGCGTGAGGGCGAGGTCAGTGAGGCGGACCGCGGCCGTGCCTTCAATAACCAGAGTGTCGGCAAACGTTTTGCCATCGTCTTTGCCGGCCCCGCCTTCAACTTTATGCTGGCTATCGTGCTTTACTGGCTGGTGTTTATGATGGGCGTCACGGTTGACCGGCCTTTTATCGGTATCAGTGACAGCGGCAGTATTGCCGCCAGCGCCGGCTTTCATCCCGGAGAGGAAGTGCTCAGGGTCGGTGATACCGAGGTCAATTCCTGGAATGATTTTCGCATGAAGGTGCTCGACCAGGGACTGGACGGCGGCGATCTTGAGGTACTGGTGCGTACGCCGGATGGCGCCGAAGTCAGTCGCCGGCTGTCACTGGGCGAGACGCAGCTGCTGGAAAAGGAAGGCGATATTTTCCAGCAGATCGGTTTTCAGCAGTGGTGGCCGGACATGCCGCTGGAGATCGGCGGGGTTGTAAAGGACAGCGCGGCAGAGAAAGCCGGCCTGCAGAAAGGTGATATTATTCTTGCGGTTGACGGTAAAAAGGTCGAGAGCTGGCTGAAACTGGTAGAAACGATTCGCGGCAAAGCGAAGCAGCCGATGCAGTTTGTCGTGCTGCGAGATGGTGAGGAAAAGGTCCTTACCGTGATTCCGCAGGCCAGGGAAACAAAAGAGGGCGAGCAGGGCGTAATAGGTGCCTGGCAGCGCGTTCCTGATGATGTGCGCGAGATGCTGACCCGGCGCATCGAGTATTCACCGCTGCCGGCCATGGGTCACGCTGTCATCAAGACCTGGGATATGTCATCGCTGACCCTGCGCGTGCTCTGGAAAATGGTAACCGGTGAAGCGGCGCTGTCGAATATTTCCGGTCCGATTACCATTGCTACCTATGCCGGCGTAACGGCAAGTATCGGTCTGGTTTCCTTTCTTTCGTTTCTGGCGGTCATTTCCGTCAGTCTCGGTGTGCTTAACCTGCTGCCCATACCCATGCTCGATGGTGGTCATCTGCTTTACTACCTGATTGAAATCGTCAAGGGGTCTCCGGTTTCGGAATCAGTGGAAATGCGCGGCCAGCAGATCGGCATTGCCTTGCTGGCGCTATTGATGACTATCGCAATTTTTAACGACATTCAGCGTTTGCTGCAATAAAGGTATCAGGTAGTTTCGCTGTATGTCATTTTTCCGTTTGCTCGTTCTTCTTGTTGCTTTGCCGGTACTGCTGGCGCCGCTGTCGGCTCAGGCCGATAATTTCACTGTTGCCAAAATCGAAATCGAAGGTCTGCAGCGCCTGCCCGACGGCACGCTGCTGAACTACCTGCCCATCGTGGTCGGTGACCCGATTGATGACAGCCAGATTACCTATGCCATCAGTGAGTTGTACAAGACCGGATTTTTTGCCGATGTAGCCATGTATCGTGATGGCGATACCCTGCTGGTCAAGGTGCGGGAAAGACCGTCGATTTCCAATGTGGAATTTTCGGGCAACTCGGATATCGATGATGACGCGCTGAAAAAAGCCCTGGTCGATATCGGTGTTACCCGTGGCCAGATCTATAACCGTTCGCTGCTGGAAAAGCTGACCATGGAACTGGAACGGGTGTATTTCAGTCAGGGCAAGTACGGCGTCAAGATCGAGACCGAAGTGACCGACCTGGACCAGAACCGCGTCGACATCAATATCACCATATCCGAAGGCAAGGTCGCACAGATCAAGCACATCAATATCGTCGGCAACAAGGTTTACCCGGATGATGTACTGCTCGACGAGCTGGATTCGGGTGTGCCGCCCGCGTGGAACCCGTTTTCTTCCATGGATGAATATTCCAAGCCCAAACTCAATGGCGATCTGGAAAAAATCCGTTCGTACTATCTTGACCGTGGTTATATCAAGTTCACCATCGAGTCGACACAGGTCTCCATTACGCCGGACAAGCAGGACATCTATATCACCATCAATGTTTCCGAGGGTGACCGCTACCGTATTTCCGCTTCCGATCTGACCGGTGAAATGGTGGTCAACCGCCAGACCATGGAATCACAGATTCTTACGGCGCCGGGCATGTGGTTCTCGCGCAGCCTGATGACCACCAGCAAGAAGCGACTCGAAGAGCAGATGGGGCGCATCGGCTATGCTTTCTCGCAGGTGAAGATCACCCCCGTTATCGATGACGTGAAAAAAGAAGTGGCGCTGACCTATCACGTGATTCCCGGTGCAAAAGTCTATGTGCGTCGTATTACCATTCTGGGCAATGACACCACCAATGACGAGGTCTTCCGCCGCGAGATGCGACTGATGGAAGGTTCCATACTGGCCAGTGATCGTCTGGAACGTTCGAAGACGCGTATCCAGCGTCTGCCCTATGTCGAAAATGTGGATATTGCCACCGTACCGGTACCCGGCTCCATTAATGAAGTTGACCTGAAGGTGACGGTCGCTGAAAAGCTTGCCGGCAGTTTCAATATCGGCGCCGGTTACTCGCAGACCCAGGGCCTGCTGTTCAATGTCGGCCTTACCCAGGAAAATCTTTTCGGTACCGGCAAGCGCCTGACCCTTAATATCAATACCGACCGCGCCAACACCATCTACAGCGCGGCCTACACCAATCCGTATTTTACCCTGGACGGTGTCAGCCGAACGCTTAGTGCTTCGTTCCGCCAGAGGGATGCGGCGCAGGAACTGATCAATAACTTCCAGACCGATTCCGGCGATATGAATATCAGCTATGGTGTGCCCCTGTCGGAGTTCAATACCCTGAGCATGGGTTATGGCCTGAGTTATATCCGCATTACGCCATCCTCGGTCAACCCTTCACGCGATGTTACCGAGTTTCTTGCCGCGCATAACGGTCAGGATGCCTTCACCAATCTGACCTTGAACGCCAGTTTCTCCCACGATACGCGTAATCGTACGGTCTTTGCCACCCGTGGTATTCAGCATACCATTGGTGTGAACATGACTTTCCCGGGCAGCCAGCTTGAATACTACAAGATACGCTATAACACCAATAACTTCTTCCCGGTGACCAGTGCCACCACGCTGCTGGTGCGTACCAATATTGCCTACGGCGACGGCTATCGCGGAACCTCGGCACTGCCGTTCTATGAACGCTATTTTGCCGGTGGTATACGTACCGTACGCGGTTACGAGTCAAACTCACTGGGTCCGCGTGATCCGGTAACCAATTTCCCCATCGGTGGTAATTTACGCGTTACTGCTGGCGCTGATTACATATTTCCTATACCATTTATGGAAAAACCGCCCAGTTCACTTCGTCTGAGCGCGTTTTACGACATCGGTAACGTGTTTTTAAACAATTACCATACCTTCGACGCAAGCCCGGACGAGAAAGGTTTTCAGCTGGATCAGTTGAGATCATCAGTAGGCCTGTCGCTGGTATGGATATCGCCCATAGGTCCGCTGCGCTTCAGTTATGCCAACACCATCAATGATGTGCCCGGTGATAATTTGCGCGCATTCCAGTTCAGTATCGGTTCATTTTTCTAAGGAGAAAATAACGTGAAAAAATTAGTATCAGTTTTATTCTTATCATTCCTCTTCAGCGCCAGCGCGATTGCCGCCGACCTGAAAATCGGCGTTGTCAGCGTCGAACGTCTGCTTACCGAGGCCCCGCAGGTTGAGGCGGTCAATACCTCCATGCTGGAACGATTCGGTCCGCAGCGTGACGAGCTGACCAAGCTGGAAAAGGAAATCACCGGCCTGCAGGAAAACTACAAGCGCAACGAGCTGGTCATGACCGAAGACAAGCTGAATGAGCTGAAGAAAGACATTATCGGCAAGATCCAGGAGCTGAAACAGAAAGAAGCGCGCCTGACCCAGGAAGTGAATACCGTACGCAGCCAGGAACTGGCCACACTGCAGCAGCAGGTTCGCACCATTATCAATGATATTGCGAAGAAGGGTAATTATTCGCTGGTACTCAGCGAAGGGGTCGCCTATGCATCTGACAAGCTGGATATTACCGACAAGGTACTGGCGCAGATGAAAAAAGAATTCAAGGCGAAGAAAAAATAAAGCAGAACAATAAAGCCGGTTACCGCCTTGCTGCTGGTACCGGATAGATGCATGGCTATCAAACTGTCAGAACTCGCACAGCAAACCGGTTGCCGGCTTCAGGGCAATGACTGCCTGATCGAAAATGTCGCCGACCTGGATTCGGCTGTAGAAGGGCAGCTTGCCTTTGTCTACAGCCCGAAATACCTGGACAGGATGGCCGCTTCCAAAGCCTCGGCCATTATTACAAAGGAAGAATGGGTGCAGGATTCCGCTCATGCTTTCCTCATCAGTGATAATCCGCGCCTGGCTTTTGTAAAAGCCACGCGCCTGCTTAACCCGCCGGAAAAACATGCCAGCGGTATAAGCCCGTCGGCAGTTATTGCCGATGGTGTCAAGGTACCTGCGTCTGCCTATATCGGGCCGAATGTCGTTATTGAAACAGGTGTCGAACTCGGTGAGAACGCACAGATAGGGGCGGGCAGTGTGATTGCCGCCAATGTGCGTATTGGTGACAATACCGTGCTTTATCCCAATGTCACTATCGGCCACGACACGCAGATTGGCAAGAACTGCATTCTGTTTTCAGGCGTCGTCATCGGCGCAGACGGTTTCGGCTATGAGCGTGATGGTGATCATTATCTGAAGATCCCGCAACTGGGTAATGTGCGCATAGGCAACGATGTTGAAATCGGCGCCAACTCCACGGTAGACCGCGGCGCCCTGCATGACACGGTCATAGCCGAGGGTGTTAAAATTGACAACCTGGTGCAGGTCGGCCATAACGTACAAATCGGACGGCATACGGTGATTTCCGCCCAGACCGGTGTTGCCGGTTCGACAAAGCTGGGCGAATACTGTCTGATAGGCGGTGCCGTCGCCATCCGTGATAATATTGAAATCACGGACAATGTTGTACTGACCGGGCGAACTCTCGTGATGTCACCGATCAGGGAGGCGGGTGTTTACTCATCCGGTATCCTGTCAGACAGGAATACGAGCTGGCGGAAAAATACCATGCGTTTCAGACAGCTTGATGATATCGCCAGGCGACTTGCCCGGCTGGAAAAAGCGCTGGCAGAAAAAAATCCGGCGGATAAAAAAGACTAACCCGTGAAATGTGCCGGGTTAATAAATCCATTCAGACAATGTCTGAGTGACTGTTTTGTTGAGGAGAAATCCCTTGAGTGAAATGTATATAGAAGAAATTCGCCGCTTTTTGCCGCACCGTTACCCGTTCTTGCTGGTGGATCGCGTTCTGGAATGCGTGCCGGGTGAAACCCTGACCGCGATTAAGAATGTTTCCGTTAACGAGCCGTTTTTTCAGGGCCACTTTCCCGAACAGGCGCTGATGCCCGGTGTACTGATTATCGAAGCCCTGGCCCAGGCCACCGGCCTGCTGGGTTTTCGCACCATGTCGGAAGAGCCGCGTGATGATGTGCTTTACATGCTGGTCGGTGTGGATAACGTCCGCTTCAAGCGCCAGGTCGTGCCCGGTGACCAGCTGGTGTTAAAAGCAAAGGTCGAGCGTCGTTCAAAGGTCATCTGGAAATTCTCCTGTGAGGCCACGGTTGACGGCGAGTTGTGTACCGCCGCCGATATGCTCTGTGCTGCCAAGCCAAAAGATGAATAAACAGGGATAAATAAAGCAGTCTTGCTTACCTCTAACAGATAAAGCCCGGTACCCATGATTCACCCGCAAGCCATAGTCGATCCCTCCGCCCGTATCGCCGACGACGCCAGTATCGGCCCGTTCTGCGTGATTGGCGCCGATGTTGAAATCGGCAGCGGCACCCGCGTGGCTTCACACGTGGTTATCAACGGCCCGACGAAGATAGGCTGTGACAATGAAATCTTCCAGTTTGCTTCTATCGGTGAAAAACCCCAGGACCTGAAATTTCATGATGAGCCGACCGAGCTGATCGTCGGTGACCGTAACCGTATCCGTGAATACGTCACCCTGCATCGCGGCACGCCAGGTGGCGGCAATGTCACCCGTGTCGGCAATGACAACCTGCTGATGGCCAATGTGCACGTCGCGCATGACTGTATTCTTGGTGACCATATTATTCTTGCCAATGCCACCGCCCTGGCCGGTCATGTCGTGGTCGAAGACCATGTCATCCTCGGCGGTTACACCACGGTACACCAGTTCACCCGTATCGGTGCCCATGCCTTCACCGGCTTCTCCACCGCCATCGACCGTGACGTGCTGCCGTTCTTCACCGTCGCCGGCAATCGCGCCCGCGCCATCGGCATTAACAAGGAAGGCCTCAAGCGCCGCAATTTTTCCCCTGAAACCATCCGCGCCCTGCAGGACGCCTTCAAACTGCTGATCAAGTCCACCTGTTCGCACAAGGTGGCGCTGGAAAAGGTGGGGGAGCTGGCGAAGAAGGATGAGAATGTGAGGAAGATGCTGGATTTTCTGGATGCCAGTGAACGTGGGTGGATTCGGTAGTGCGCCGTGACGGCGGGTTATTGGCTGGTTTCTTTTGATCTTTTTGGTGTTGATAATCCGAGTTTCGCCCTGACGGCGAGTTACTCTTTTTCTGCAGCAAAAAAGAGTAACCAGAAAATGCCGCCGCTGCAGACTGCGCCCGCGCATAAGACGCGCGGGTTCCCGTTGTTTTACTGACCTTGCCAGGCCAACGCGCCTGAACTCACGCCAAAAGGCGGCGCTCAGACAGCAGGCGCTAAAGACAGACCTGGCAAGGCCAGCAAAACAACGGCTTGTCTGAGGCGGGAGAAAAGCAAAAGCGGGTGGCTTTTTTATTTTTGTAGGCCGGAATAAGCGCTAGCGTTTCCGGCATGTTCGGCATGTCTGCAACGCT
>DRLE01000102.1 GCA_011051475.1 Gammaproteobacteria bacterium | reverse complement strand
TGCATGAAGACTATGCCGGCATGACCGGTATCGATCTCAACCGTGCCGGCACGCCGCTGCTGGAAATCGTCTCCGAGCCGGATATGCGCAGCGCCAAGGAGGCCGTGGCCTATATGCGCAAGATCCATTCACTGGTGCAGTATATCGGCATCTGCGACGGCAATATGCAGGAAGGTTCCTTCCGTTGCGACGCCAATGTTTCCGTACGTCCCTTCGGCCAGGAGGAATTCGGCACCCGCACCGAGCTGAAGAACATCAATTCCTTCCGCTTCGTCGAGCGCGCCATCAATATCGAAGTGGAGCGTCAGATCGACGTGATCGAAGACGGTGGCACCATCGTGCAGGAAACCCGTCTGTACGATTCGGTGAAAAACGAAACCCGCTCCATGCGCAGCAAGGAGGAAGCCAATGACTACCGTTACTTCCCCGATCCTGATTTGCTGCCGGTGGTGATTACCGAGGAATACCGCCAGCAGGTGCGCGCCGAACTGCCGGAACTGCCCGAGCAGAAACAGCAGCGCTTCGTCGACGAGCTGGGTCTGTCACCCTATGATGCCGGCGTGATTACCGCCTCCATCCATATGTCACACTATTTCGAAGCGGTGTATGAAAAAACCTCGGACGCCAAGCTCTCGGCCAACTGGATTACCGGCGAGCTTTCCGCGCGCCTTAACCGCGAGGAAATCGAGATTCACCAGGCCCCTGTCGATGCCGAGGCCCTGGCCCTGCTGTTGCAGCGCATCAAGGACAATACCATCTCCGGCAAGATCGCCAAGGATGTACTCGATGCCATGTGGGCCGGTGAAGGCAGCGCCGATGAAGTGATCGAAAGCCGCGGCCTGAAACAGATCACCGACACCGGCGCCATCGAGGCCATGGTTGATGAAGTCATCGCCAACAATCCCTCGCAGTTCGAAGAACTGAAAGGCGGCAAGGACAAGATGATGGGCTTCTTCGTCGGCCAGGTCATGAAAATGTCCAAAGGCAAGGCCAACCCGGCGCAGGTGAACGAGCTGATCCGCCAGAAGATGAAGGACTAAAAATATATGCACCACAGAGGACACGGAGGTCACAGAGTTTTTTACGCCGCAGGCGTAAATACAAATGTATTTCTCTGTGTTCTCCGTGTCCTCTGTGGTGAAAAGCTTTTCGCTTTTAAAGGTTAACCATGAACGAATCTGAATTTAACGACATTGCCGACCAGACCATCGAGGATATCCAGGAAGCCATCGATAACAGCGGCGCCGATATCGATTACGATGAAGTCGGCGGCGTGCTGACCCTGGAATTTGAAAACGGCAGCAAGATTATCTTCAGCAAGCAGGGTGCCATGAACCAGCTGTGGATGGCGGCCAAATCCGGTGGTTATCATTTTGACTACGATGAAGCCGCCGGGCAGTGGCTTTGCGACAGCGGTAACAATGAAGAGCTGTATGCCATGCTTTCGCGCCTGGCGAGCGAGCAGGGCGGCGAAGCGGTAACGCTGGAAGCGCCCTGAGGCCTGTCATTGCGAGTGAAGCGCGGCAATCTCTAACAGATTGATTCCACTGCACGAGATTGCCGCGCTTCGCTCGCAATGACGAATTAATCAGAAGTTCCCTTATTAAATTGTTTTTCTCCGCGTCTCTGCGCCTCTGCGGTTCAGCTTTTAAAAAAATTCGCGCTTTTTGCGTTCTTTGCGGCAAATCGCTTTTTAGCTTTTCATACTCCGCACACGTTCAAAACCACAAAATATATCCGCCAGTGGCGTTACCAAGACGCCCAAAAATGTGCATAATTAGATGATGATATACGCCCCGGCAAAATCATCCTTCCGGCACGTCCTCCGTTCATTCCTGCTGGCAGTTTTACTGCTCTGCGGCTCTGCCGGTGCACATGCAGAAGTAAGATATTACCAGTATGACGGCAACCTGCCGTTTATCCAGATGATGCTGAATATGATGGTGGCCATGGGCATACTCGACCGCCTGCCGGGCTACGGGCCTTATGGTTCGCCCTATGGTTATGGTAACGGTTTTGGCAGCTCGCCCTGGTCGTCGTTTGGCGGTGATTACGCCAATCCCTACAGCCGTGCGCTTGCCCTGCGCGGCCTGTCGCCTTATTCAGGCTATGGTGGCTATGGTAATAACCCGTTTTTACGCTCGCCCTGGCTGGCCAGTCCATGGACCTCACCGCTGGCAAGCAACGGTATCTGGGGTAACCCTCGCTGGGGGGTGCTGCCGGCGGACAGCTACAGTCCTTATTACCCCTATGCCAATCCCTATGTCGACCCGTATGCGGGCCCCTATACAACACCTTACGATGATCTGACAGAGGGCTGGGTGAATGAGCCCTGGGAAACATCGCCATGGAACCCGGATGCGGTTGCAGAAGACGAGCAGCAGAATGACAGTGCGCCGCTACAGCAGAAGCATTCGCAGAATAAGTACCCGGAGCAACAGTCACAACCACAGCCGCAACAAAACCGGCAGCGCCAGCCGTACGCCAGTTCACCACTGGCAAAGCTGGCGCCTGTGCAGGACCGGCCACAGCAAAACCAGCGTTCACTTTCCGGACAGAGCGTGAACAGGCCACAACAGAATCGTCCGTCGCAAAAACGGCAGACACAAAAAAGACAGGATAGGGCCAACTATCAGCCGGTAAAACAGAAACCCTGTATTACCGATTTCTGTGGCCTGAAAAAGCCGAATATCAACGGCCTCTGGGTCAGTCAGAACGGTGAAATGCTGGGGATTAAAAACGGCCACTTTCTCTGGTCTGATGGTACATCACGTTACCTGAGTGGTCGCATGAAGCTGAAGAGCGATTACCTGCTGTTCAGTGTCGATGAAACCAGCACCGGGCCGGTCGGTACGCAGCAGATTATGCAGTTCAAATACAAGCTGGCCGGTAATCGCCTGCTGACCATGCAGCCCGATGGCGTGATAAAAGAGTTTGTGAGGACTGCGCCGGGGTATTGATGTGGTTTTTTATATCTTTTTTTAACCACAGAGGGCACAGAGGTTCACAGAGGAAAGCTCTTGTTTATTTTTTGCCCTGGCATAGGCAGGGTAAAAACAAAAACTCTGTGAACCTCTGTGTCCTCTGTGGTTAATAGTAAATCCTACTCTTCATCCGATTCCAGAATCAGCTCCACTTCCTGCATACCGTTCTCCACCTGCTTAAAGGCGCGCATTTCAAGTACGCCCTTGGTGTTGAGTGAAACAATAATATAAAAGGCATCCGGATAGCTGTTTTCGCTTAGGTCCAGTTTCGAAGGCTGTGCATCGGCGGTGGGGTGGGAATGAACAATGGCATACAGCGTCTGGCCTTTGTCGCGCATCTGTTTTATTGCACCGATCTGCTGTGGTCCGTCCATAAGAAAGCGGTAGTGCGGGTCGCGGGCGACATTGTCGATCGGGTAGTAGTCCATCTGGTGGTCACTGCTGCTGCCGACCAGGCCGCAGACCTCGATATCGGGGTTCTGCTGTGCGTGACGCAGGATTTTATTGACCAGCGGGCGAGGCAGGGTAATGCTTGTATTGCTTGTTGTCATGCTTGCAGGTATATCACGTTAATAGTTGTATGTTTTAAGGTTTGCAAACCGGGCAGCTACTGTCCTTTTTGAGCTTCATGGTTCGCCATTGCATGCTCAGCGCATCGAAGATCATCAGGCGGTTGCTCAGGATCTCGCCAATGCCGGCGATCAGCTTGATAGCTTCCAGTGCCTGCATGCTGCCGATTATGCCCACCACCGGTGCGAGTATGCCGTTGTCGCTGCAGTTGGTGTTGTCTTCACCCTCTTCGGGATACAGGCAGGCGTAACAGGCGCTGTCGCTGCCCTGCATATCAAACACGCTGATATGGCCCTCGTACTGAATGGCGGCGGCAGATACCAGCGGTGTTTTCGTGGCGAAGCAGGCGCGGTTGACCAGAAAGCGGGTGGCGAAATTATCACTGGCATCGATTACGCAGCTGATATTGTTCAACATGGCCTGCAGTTCTTCCTGTTCGATTTTTGTGTTGACGCAGATGATTTCCGTTTCCGGGTTCAGGGTCTGCAGGGTTCTGCGCGCGGAGTCGACCTTGCTTTCACCCAGGCTGTGCGTGTTATGGATGATCTGGCGCTGCAGGTTGCTGTGATCGACGTGGTCGAAGTCGACCAGCGTCAGGGTGCCGATACCGGCGGCTGCCAGGTACATGGCGGCCGGGCTGCCCAGACCGCCCAGTCCGATAATAAGCACATGCGCTTCCCGCAGTTTCTGCTGACCCTCGATGCCGAAGTGCGGCAGCATAATCTGGCGGCTGTAGTGCAGCAGCTGTTCGTCGGTAAATGTTATTTCCTGTTTTGACATAGTCTTATAAAAACTTTTGCCGCAAAGGACGCAAAAAACGCAAAGAAGGTTTTTTCGCTTTTTTTCGCGCTGTTTGCGTCCTTTGCGGCAGGATCAGGCTTTTAGTTTACCCGCTGTTATCCGCGTGTGGCCGGAAAGATCCTGATGCTGCGTGATATCCTCAAAGCCCGCGCTGGCGAAACATTCGGCTACCGCCTGTTGCTGATTATACCCGTGTTCCACAACCAGCAAACCTTTCTCTTTTAAATAGCCGGGTGCCTGTCTACAGAGCAGTTCAATATCAGCCATGCCATTGTTCGCCGCGCTCAGCGCAGCATCCGGCTCGAAGCGTACATCACCCTGCTGCAAATGCGGGTCGTCCGGTTCAATATAGGGCGGATTGCTGACAATAATATCAAAATCCTTTTCTGTGATGCTTGCAAACCAGTTGCTGTGTACCAGGTTTACACCGGTATTATGCCGCCGGTTGTTTTTTGCAGCCATGGCCAGCGCCTGTTCGGATATATCGCAGGCGCTTAACTGCCAGCCGGGTTTTTCGTGCGCCAGGC
>DRLE01000101.1 GCA_011051475.1 Gammaproteobacteria bacterium | reverse complement strand
TCTATACCTGGAACAAGCCGAGAGCGCCAGCGACATAAGTTCCAGGCGTTCAGGAAAATACAATGCTGCAAAACCTGAAAACTGCCTGGTCACAACTCTATAGCGGAAGCATCCTTCCCGGCGTGCAGCAACCGCTGCTGGCCGGCACGATACTCGCCGTTGACCTGGTAACCAGTCTGCTGCTGTTTTATGCCGGTTACTCGGTAGCCCTGTCACATATCACCGGCTTTCTGGCCTCCGGCATATTACTGCTGGCCATAAAACACTACCGTAGCGAACCGAAAGACAGGCCGGCAGATATCTGGCAAATTCTTGGCTTCTCGATTCTGCAGCTGGCGCTGCGCGCCGGCTTGATTGCCAGCCTGACCCTTAATGGTGTCAACGAAGTCCTCGCCCTGCCGCTGGGCATTGCCCTGGCCGGTTTTGCCGGCAACTTCAGCACCGCCCTGCTGCTCAGGCTGCCGGCAAGAAATACATCGAACGATGAACAACGCTGGCTGCTGAGCGCCCTGGTACTGATCGTCTGCGCCTTTGCCCTGCGTCTGGTCTTTTTCAGTGGTATGGAAGTGATTCCGCAGGAAGCCTATTACTGGAACTACGCCCAGCACCTGTCGCCGGGCTATCTCGACCACCCGCCGCTGGTCGCCGCCACCATCTTCAGCGGCGAGGCCCTGTTCGGCCATGGCGAACTCGGTACCCGCTTTGGCGCCCTGCTCTACGGCCTGCTGTTTATTGGCATTTTCTACCGCTATGCCCGCCTGCAGGTCGATGCCACCAGCGCCCTGGTGGCCAGCGCCCTGGCCGTGTGCCTGCCTTATTTCTTTATGGGCAGCGGTTTTCTCATTACCCCGGACGCGCCGCTGACCCTGTCCTGGGTGCTGGCGCTGTATTTTTTCTACCGGGCGCTGGTCAATAATGAAAAAACCGCCTGGTACGGTGTCGGTTTTGCCATGGGCCTGGGCATGCTGTCAAAATACAGTATTGCTCTGCTGGCGCCGGCGGCCGCCGCCTTTATCCTGATCGACCCGCAGGCGCGGCGCGTCCTGCTGAGCAAGGAACCCTATCTGGCGGTTATCGTGGCCATTATTGTGTTCACCCCGGTCATCTACTGGAATGCCACCCACAACTGGGCCTCGTTCAGCTTCCAGAGCAGCGGCCGCTTCGACGAGCAGCCGAAACTGTACCTGGACATGATGCTGGGCAATATCATGGCCATTGTCACGCCGCTGCCGCTGCTGGCACTGCCCTACCTGTTTACCAGAAACAGCCGGCGCGACGATAACGATTCACCCTTTAATGCCCGCGTCCGCCTGTTTATCGGCTGCTTTCTGCTGGTGCCGATGTCGGTGTTTGCCTGGAATGCGCTGAAATACGAACCGCGCTATAACTGGACCGGGCCGCTGTGGATCACCCTGCTGCCCATGCTGGCCTGGTTGCTGGCCAATGTGAACAATCTGCGCTGGCGGCCACTTGCCGCCAGCCTGAAACTACTGGGCCGACCCCTGCTGTTCGGCCTGCTCTGCCTGTATGCCGTACTGCTGCATTTTCTTGCCATTGGCCTGCCCGGCGTGGATTATCCGCGAAGCATGGCACGCCTTATCGGCTGGCCGGAAGTTGCAAGAAATATCGAAAAGCTGCGCGAACAGCTACCCGACAAAGACAATGTGGTTACCATCGGCCTGGATAAGTACTTTATTGCCAGCAAACTGTCCTATTATGGCACGCCTGAGTACCTGGGCGACCACAAGAAGCTGGACGTCAGCGGCATCCACCTGCTGGAGGGCAACAGCCTGATGTTCGCCTACTGGAATCCGGCCGAAAACGATCGTGGCAAAACGGTTATTATGCTGACGCGCTCGAAATCCGATCTGGAAACGGCAAAACTGGCGCCCTATTTCGAGCGCCTCTCACCCCAGGTACAGCCCTTCCCCGTGTACCGGGATGATTTCGGTCTGCCGAAGAAAACCATCCGCGACTATTATTACCGTATTGGCTATAACTACTTTCCGCCGGCCAGGCCTGAATCAGCCGTCCCGTTTGTGGTTAAAAGCACTGTAAAACAATAAAAACCTTCTAAAATCCTGCTTTAATAGAAGCACGCCATTAACTAGGCTATACCTAACGAACATCTGATTAATGTCATTTTGAGCGGAACGAAGTGAAGTCGAAAAATCTTATACTCCGTAATTCTTTGATTGCACAGTGGTAAAAGATCCTTCGACTTCGCTACGCTGCGCTCAGGATGACAAAATCGTTATTAATCAGAGGTTCCCTAACTATATTGAACCTTTTTAAGGCTCCTGATACCAGGAAAAAACTATGATGAACAAGGTCAGGCGCCTCGCCCTGCTCGTGATATTTTCACTGCTATGTTCCGCCCGGCCGGCCATGGCGGATCACCAGCCAGCCATTCGTTTCGGCGTTCTTTCCATCGCCCAGCCATCTCGCATCTTCGCCAACTGGCAAGCCTTTGCGGATTATGTCAGCAAAAAACTGGGGCAGCCGGTTGAAATTGTCGTGCCACGCGGTTTTGGCAAAATGAAAAAGACCATTAGTGAGGGCAAGGTCGAGTTCTTCTATGTCAACTCGCTGGTGTTCTATCGCCTGAAACAGGAAGACAAGGCGATAGCTGTGGCACAGATGCAGAACATTGCAGGTCAAACCACCAGCCGCAGCGAAATTTTTGTACGCCGGGACAGCGGCATAGAAAACATTGCCGACCTGAAAGGTAAAAACATTGCCTATGTCAGCCCGATGGGGGCAGGCGGTTACCTGGCGCCACGCGCCTACCTGTACGACAAGGGCCTGCAAAGCGGTATTGAAAGCCGGGAGTCATTCACCAAAAACCTGTCGAACTCACTGCACGGCGTACTGCTGGGCGATTATGATGCCGGCACCATGTGCGGCGTCAATTACGAGTTAATGAGTAAAAAGGTCGCCACCGGCGATCTCAGGGTCATTGCGGTCAGCGAAGACTACCCGGAAAATGTCCTTGGCGCGCGCAGCGACCTGCCGACCGAAGAGATACAGCATTTTCGCCAGGTCGTTCTCAATATGCCCAATGACCCCGAAGGCAGGAAAATCCTTCAGGGCATGGAGAAAATGAAAATCCGCACCTTTGTCGAATACGATGAAAGCGCTGAAGACATTACCCGTAAACTGCTCGAAGAAGGGAAGCTGTAAGCCATGAAATCCGGCCTTTTTTATCGCCTGCTGATCAGCCTGGTATTGCTGTTCCTGGCCAGTACCGCTGTTATGGCCTGGCTGCTGCTGGATGAATCCCGCAATACGATTACCGAGGCGCGCCTGAAACAGGCGCACACCCTTGCCGAAGGTCTGGCGGAGGGCAGCCTGGATGCCCTGGTCGTAAAAGACTACGAACTGCTGGAGCGCTGGCTGAAAGCGGCCACCCCGATTGATGACTTTGCCTATGCCTACCTGAGCAGGGCCGATGGCCGGGTTATTGCCCACACCGATGTTGAACAGGTGGCCCGGCAGCTGGATGATATCGGTGAAATCACCACCCCGCTGGTCAGGGATCTGATGTATAACAACCGCCCGGTGCGTGAAGTGGTGCATGCCGTATGGCTGGGAAACAGGCACATGGCCAATGCACATCTTGCCTATTACCTCGACACCCGCCCGTTTTATTCCGAGAAGATCGTCAACCGCCTGGCCACCCTGCTGATACTCTCCCTGCTGACGCTGTCCGTCCTCACCTATTTTATTCTGCGCTGGGCACTGGCGCCGGTAGAAAACCTCGCCGGAATCATGGCCGAAACCCGCAACTACCAGCCGGACCTGCCCGACAGGCTGCTAAAACGCAGGGACGAAGTCGGCCTGCTGGCGCGAAATTTCAGCGAAC
>DRLE01000100.1 GCA_011051475.1 Gammaproteobacteria bacterium | reverse complement strand
GGACAAAAAACTGTTCTGGGCGGCGGAAAACATTACCGGCACCATACACAACATCTATACCCTGCGCGGCGCGCTGGTGCGTGACGCACTGAAATGGTCAAAGGAAATCAATGCCGCTATCTACAAATTCGGACCGGACATCGAGGTCATGATTGCCTCGCACAGCTGGCCGCGCTGGGGCAATGATCGTGTACTGGAAGTCATGAAAGACCAGCGAGATACCTATGCCAACCTCAATAACGGCGTGCTGCACCTGGCCAACCAGGGCGTGACCATCAACCAGATACACAATGTCTACAAGGTGCCAGAGGGTCTGCAGAAAAAATGGCACGCCAGAAGCTATCACGGTTCGGTCGAGCACAATTCACGCGCAGTCATCAACCGTTACCTGGGTTACTGGGATGCCAACCCCACCACCCTGATTCCACTGTCACCGGAAGACTCTGCACCCCTGTATGTGGAAATGATGGGCGGCGCCGATAAAATCATCAGCAAGGGGCAGTCGCTGTATGACAACGGTAAATACAAGCTGGCCACTGAAATTCTCAACAAGCTGGTGTATGCCGAGCCGGACAACCAGAAAGCCAAAGACCTGCTGGCCGATAACTTCGAACAGATCGGCTACCAGCAGGAAAGCCCGAGTGTGCGCAACAGCTTCCTGGCGGCAGCCTTCGAGCTGCGCAACGGCATTGTCAAAGGCATAACGCCAAAGGGCACCGGCCCCGATATGGTTCGCGCCATGAGCACCGGGCTGTGGCTGGACTACCTGGCGATCCGTCTCGATGGAGACAAGGTCAGAGGGCTAAGCGGCAAGATCAACCTGGTGACGCCGGATAATAATGAAAAATACGTGGTGGAACTGTCCAATGAAACCCTGAACATTATTGAAGGCTACCAGGCCAAAGATGCCGGACTGAGCATTAGCATCAACCGGGCCGACCTGGTCCCGATCATGATGGGCGTTAAAACCTTTGATGACCAGATCAGGGCAGGAAAAGCCACGTTCAAGGGTGACAGAAAAATATTCGACCAGCTGCGTGTCGCCATGGCTGATTTTGATCTGTTCTTTGAAATGATGCCCGGCACCGGAGAAAAGAAACCGGCATCGCCAGAAGCACGGCCGATGCAGGTACAGGAAGGAAGCGTTGCGCCGAATATTGACTGAAAAAGGTTACGCGTTACAAGTTGTATGTTTTTTGATAACACACCACTTGTAACGATAACTACCGTTCTTTCATGTCGACATAAGGTCGTAGCGGCTCACCGGTATAGATCTGCGTCGGACGGAAGATGCGGTTGTCGGAGAGCTGTTCACGCCAGTGCGCCATCCAGCCGGCGACACGTGAGACCGCAAAGATCGGCGTGAACTGGTCGGGCGCTATGCCCATTTCGGTGTAGAGAATACCGGAGTAGTAATCCACATTCGGGTATACGCCCTTGGGCCCCAGTGCTTCCTCGCAGGCCTCTTCCAGGCGCAGCGCGGTTTCGAACATCGGGCTCAGGGTACCCTGTGCCTCACCCCACTCCATCATCAGCTTCTGCAGTACCTTGGCGCGTGGGTCCTTGGTCTTGTATTCGCGATGGCCCATGCCCCAGATAACCTTTTTCTCTTTCAGCTGTTTTTCCAGCCAGGGTTTGACGTTTTCCTGATCGCCGATTTCCTTCAGCATCTGCACCACGCGCTGGTTGGCGCCGCCGTGCAAGGGGCCGGCCAGGGTACCGATGGCGGCCGCAATCACCAGGAAGGGGCTGGCCAGGGTCGAGGCACAGACCATGGCCGCAAAGGTGGACGCGTTAATGGTATGCTCGGCGTGCAGCACGAAGCAGGCATCCATGATTTTCACTTCCAGCTCACTGGGCTCCTTGCCTTTGAGCATATAAAGAAAGTTGGCGGCATGACTTAAATCATCACGCGGCTCGATCGGGTCATAGCCCTTGCGGATATGCTCCCAGGTGGCAACAATGGTGGCCATACGAGAGATAATCTTCACCGACATGCTGTGAATATAATCGACATCGTTACCGGCAATACCGTCCGACAGCACTTCCTCGCCACCGTAGAACATGCCCAGGCTGGCAACCGCCGTCTGCAGCATTTCCATGGGATGGCCGGAGGTCGGCAGGTTTTTCATAATGGTGCGGATCTTGTACTTCAGGCGGCGTTCATGGCGCAGCTGGCAGTCGAAATCATTCAGCTCATCCTCTGATGGCAGGCGGCCATCGAGCAGCAGCAGCGAGGTTTCCTCAAAGGTGCTTTTCGCGGCCAGCTCGGTAATATCATAGCCACGGTAGGCAAGAATGCCCTTTTCACCGTCAATCGACGAAATATTGGATTTGGTTGCCGGTACGCCGGCCAGGCCGGGTAGGTATTCACTGCTCATATTGCTTTCCTGAAATCAAAAACCCTGCAGACCGTCACGCTGGTCTTGCAAAAGGGAGACAAGCTTAACAAAACTACGGGGTTTGTTCATGTATCTGCCGGGATAAGTCCTTATTTTATCAAATAAAAAAGGCGCATAATGCGCCTTTTTTACGGTACCGCCAGAGCGGCAGAGAAATTAGAGACTGACGGAGAATGATGAACCGCAGCCACAGGTCGAGGTGGCATTGGGGTTATTAACCACAAAACGCGCGCCTTCCAGCCCTTCGAGGTAGTCCACTTCCGAACCGTTGAGATACTGCATACTGGTGACATCAACCACCATGGTAGCGCCGTTTTTCTCGACCACGGTATCATCCTCGTTGACGTTTTCATCGAAGGCGAAAGCGTACTGAAAACCGGAGCAGCCACCCCCGTCAACCGAAACACGCAGCTTCAGATTCGGGTTACCCTCTTCCTCTACCAGCGCCTTCACCTTGCTGGCGGCAGCGTCGGTAAACGCAATGCTCGCGTTTTCGATTACTTTGGGTTTGGGTGCAAAACTGACCTGAATATCCATCGATATTACCTGCTAAAACTGTTAAACATTAGATGATGCTAAATTAGCATTAACCGAGTAATTTAGTCAAGTATTAAGAAGGGATAGAAAAGAGAGGCATTTAGTCCGCAAATGAACGCAAATCAAAAGCTTAATATAAGCACTTCAAGTCATCGTGCGAGAAACTATTGTGTTGTTAAAGGATCGGCTGGTCAAAATGGTGCTTCAGCATGATAAACCCTTTGACTTCACCATATAACATCACTCACACATGACAAAAAATTTGCGTTTATTTGCGTTCATTTGCGGATAAAAAATCAACCCTGGGCTACAGCCGACTCGTCCAGGTGGTGAACATTGGCTGTGGGTTCCTGCTTGTCCTCGCGCACACTGGCAGCCTTGGGATCGTGCAGCATCTGACCGTTGATTTCGGCGCCGGAGGCCATTTCCAGCAGGTTGTAGGAGACATTGCCGGAGATACGCGCATGCGCGGACAGTTCCAGCTTTTCGCTGGCATAGACATTACCGACCACTTCGCCGTTGATAACCGCATAGGCCACGTGCACGTCGCCCTCGATACGGCCGCGGTCGCTGACCACCAGTACAGCGCCTTCGGCACTATCGGCGCTTTCTACATTACCTTTAACAATGCCGTCCAGGTGCAGGCCGCCCTGAAATTTCACATCGCCCGTTACTTCCACACCCTGACCAATCAGCGTATCGATTTTTGATGACTTTATCTTTTTACTACCAAACATATTAAGCTCCCCCGGCGGTCAGATCCGACCACGCAAATTGCTCGTCTATGGCTTTGATCTTGCTGTTTTTCGGATTGACCTTGACGCGCAGGGATTGCGGTATAAAGCCATCCGGCAAGTTCATTACCCCTTCAAAGTTCTGAAAGTACTTAAACCCGAACTTCATTGGCTTTTTGGTATCATTTGAGACATCGGACAGCCTGTAGGTAACCGGCTGTCCATCGTTGTTTACACCTTCGATACTGACGTCAATCGTACCGCGGGCAAAACGATCGTTGCGACCACGCTGACTGACCATAATCCTGTAGGCATAGCCACCGCTGGCATCGGGTTTCAGCTGAATCGTCTGTATCGCCAGGCTGCGACTGCCCTGCTCCGGCGCGACAATGCTTTTATAGAACGATAATTCCTTTTTCAGGGCCAGCACTTCGCTTTGCGCCTGCGCCAGCGATTCCTTTAACTGTGTTGAAGCATCACCGTCAATTCGACTGTTACGTTCAAGCATAGTCGCTTTCCGGTTAAGTTCAATGATTTCGGCCTGAGATTCTTCAATTTGTGCCTGTAATTGCGCAATATAGGCATCAGCGTCGGCACTGTCGTAGCCGGCGACCCGTCGGCCATACTCAAAAGCGCCGGCTATCATGATCACAATCAGGAAAACCGCGAAAACGCCGCTCAGCAGCCACAGCCCGGGGCGCTGAATGGTAATAATCTTCTGCGTGCGGATGGGCTTGATACTCATGGCAACAAGGCCACCTGCTGCAGGCCGGCATCTTCATCAAAACCGAACATAATATTCATATTCTGCACCGCCTGGCCGGCCGCGCCCTTGACCAGGTTATCGATGACCGAGCAGACCACGATGGTATCGTTCTGCTGCGGCCGGAAAACCGATATGCGGCAGGTATTGGCGCCTTTCACCGTGCGCGTTTCCGGCATCACCCCTTCGGGCAACACATCGACGAAAGTCTCGTCCCGGTAACGCTCTTCATAAAGCGCATGAAGATCCGGCGCTGACTCTGTCGCCAGGGTGGCATACAGGGTGGCTTCGATGCCCCGGATCATGGGCACCAGATGAGGCACAAAGGTCAGGCCTACCTCGCCTCCCGCAACAGCCGCCAGATTCTGTTTGATCTCCGGCAGGTGACGGTGGCCGTCCACGGCATAGGGTTTGAAATTTTCCGCCGATTCCGCCTGCAGGGTCGCGACGCTGGCACCACGTCCGGCGCCGCTGACGCCGGATTTGGCATCGGCAATCAGATGGCGCATATCAACCAGCCTGTTCTCGATCAGTGGCAGAAAGCCCAGGGTAACCGCTGTCGGGTAACAGCCCGGATTGGCCACGATATTTGCCGTTTCCACCTGCTTCCGGTTGATTTCAGGCAGACCGTAGACGGCTTCTGCCAGCTCATCCGTACAGGCATGATCCATTCCGTACCACTGTTTCCAGAGCGCGGGATCCTGCAGGCGAAAATCCGCCGCCAGGTCAATAACACGCACGCCCCGCTCGATCAGTTCCGGCACCATTTTCATGGCAGTACCGTTGGGGGTGGCAAAGAACACCAGCTCGCAGTCTGTCAGCGTATCGATGTCCGGCTCGGTAAAGCAGATATCGGTAAAACCGCGCAGGTTCGGAAACATATCGGCTACCGCCCTGCCCGATTCCGAGCGCGAGGTTACGCATTTAAGTTCGACCTGCGGGTGCATAACCAGCAGGCGCAGGAGTTCAACACCGGTATAGCCTGTGCCACCAACAACGCCTACCAGCAACATAATGCATTTCCGTGGATTATAAGTTTGCGCAAATTCTGCTTCATTTGTATTTTCAGTTTTATTTAAAGCACGTTAATATGTGCTGGTTCATCGGTACGTGGCCGGTTAATATCGGCCAACGGATAAAAATTCGTAGAATCCAATAATAGCCAATTTCACAAAAATTATCTGGCAAAATACTCTTTTAGGCGAACTTCTTTATGTTATGGGTTAAGGCTTTTCACATTATTTTCATGGTGACCTGGTTCGCCGCCCTGTTCTACCTGCCGCGGCTGTACGTTTACCACGCCGGTGCCACTGACGAAATCAGCAATGAGCGCTTCAAGCTCATGGAACGCAAGCTGTATTACGGCATCGCCGCGCCCGGCGCAATCCTGACCATTCTGCTGGGCATCTGGCTGATTCATCTGCTGGGATACGGCGTACTGTCCGCCTTCTGGCTGCAGGCCAAGCTGGTGCTGGTAAGCCTGCTGGTGGTCTACCACCTCTACTGCGGCAAGCTGCTGAAAGACTTTAAACACGACCGCAACCGGCACAGCCATGTGTGGTTCCGCTGGTTCAATGAACTGCCGGTATTTGTCCTTATCGGGGTGGTGTTGCTGGTTGAGTTGCAGCCTTATTGAAGTTGGCAGTTGGCAGTGATTGTGTCCTTAACAGCAAAGCTGCCAGGTATTTTTAAGCTTTTACTGCCAACTGCCGACTGCCAACTTGAAACTTTGCCTTAAACGTACCGCTCCAGCTGCGTCAGCGCCTGCTTGTAAACCTTGCGCTTGAAGGAGACAATCTCGTCCACCGGGGTCCAGTAATCAACCCAGCGCCAGCAGTCGAACTCGGGCTTGTCGCTGCAACGCAGGTCAAAGTCACTTTCCTTGCCGACCAGGCGCAGGTAAAACCAGATCTGTTTCTGACCAATGCACAGGGGCTTTGATCGTCGGCGCAGCAGGTGGTTCGGGATGCGGTAGCGCAACCAGCCGTCGGTACGGCCGACAACTTCAACGTGCTCGGGCAGCAATCCTGTTTCTTCCTGTAATTCACGGTACATCGCCTCAAGCGGTGTTTCGTCTTCATCGATGCCGCCCTGGGGGAACTGCCAGTTGTTCTGTCCGGCGCGTCTCGCCCAGAAGACCTTACCTTCTGAATTACTCAGGATGATGCCAACGTTTGCTCTAAAACCGTTAGAATCAATCACTTTTATACCATCCGTCATGCCGGAAAAACCGGCATGACCTTATAATTTCTGTTACCAATGATAATAACAGACCGGCAAAATAATAAAAGTTCCATACTGAAAAAATTACAATATTTTCAACAGAATCAATATGATATTAGATCTCTCTAATATGATTCTGAAAATAACAGACAGCAGGAATTGAGCCCGCCGGCAGAAGCCAGTATGATGCGCTCTTTTTGCAGGCGCATGCCTGCCAACATGGTGTAAACAATGGCCCTGGCACTCTTTGATCTCGACAATACCCTGCTCGCCGGCGACAGCGATTTTCTCTGGGGCCAGTTCCTGGTAGACGAAGGTCTGGTCGACAAACAGCAGTACGAGGAAGCCAACCAGCGCTTCTACGATGAATACAAGCAGGGCACGCTGGATATCTACGAGTTTCTCGCCTTCTCCCTGCAACCGCTGACGCGTTACCCGCGTCAGCAGCTTGACGAACTGCACCGTGAATTTATGCAGCGCTATATTTACGCCCTGATGACCGACAAAGGACAGGAGAAAATTCGCCAGCATAAAACACAGGGGGATGACGTGGTGATTATTACCGCCACCAACAGCTTCGTTACCGGCCCTATAGCCAGAGCCTTTGAGGTGGATGACCTGATAGCCACCGAGCCGGAGATTATTGACGGGCAGTATACCGGCCGGGTTGCCGGCACCCCCAGCTTTAAGGAAGGCAAGATTACCCGACTGAATCAATGGCTGGAAAGCAGCCACCACAATCTGAAAGACAGTACCTTTTACAGTGATTCACACAATGACCTGCCTCTGCTGGAAATTGTGGAAAATCCGGTCGCGGTCGATCCGGATGAACAGCTGCTGGCTGTGGCAAAGGGGAAAAACTGGCCGGTGACCAGTTTTCGCTGATCCCCTCGGCTTAAGCCTGTCTCAGGTCTCAGCCAGTACGCCATTTTCTTTCAACACTGCGTAAACCCGGCGACTGAGTTTCGCCAGCCGGTGAATATCCGCCAGTGTCGGGGTTTCGCCCTGTAGCAGGCGGTCTTCCTGTGCCATCAGTTCCGTATCCAGAAATTCCAGCAGTTTCAGCGAACAGCCACGGCACTCGTCCGCACAGACATAGCCGGCCGGGGTATCAAACGGCAGGGCTTCACGCACCTGGTCAATCAGCTGCTGCATGGCGACGGGGGTTTTGGGTTTCATAATGACAATATAATACCCGGTATGATGTGTGGTTGGCAGTTGGCAGCGATTGTGTTCTTGACAGCAAAGCTGCCAGGTGTTGTTAAGCTTTTACTGTCAACTGCCGACTTAAAGCTCCGCTTTGTTCCGCAAAGGTTTCACCCACTGCGCAAAATCGCCCGGCGCCACATACTGCAATACTTCCTTGTCCCGGTCCGACAGGGCGATATGCAGCCCCTTG
Source organism: Gammaproteobacteria bacterium (assembly GCA_011051475.1). Taxonomy (GTDB): domain Bacteria; phylum Pseudomonadota; class Gammaproteobacteria; order SZUA-229; family SZUA-229. Next base: position 818 of record DRLE01000100.1, on the reverse strand, counting down.
TCGGGATAAAGAAAATGGGTAACACCTTCCCTCTCGATACGCTCGGCCGGTGTGCCGAAACGGGCCAGAATAATGTCTTCATCAAGATTAACGGCCGGTATAAAAGTAATACCGGTAATCACCTCGTTGAGCACCGCCGTGGCGTCGGTATCATTGATCAGGTATTTTTTTGCCATGCCGGTAGCCATGTATTCCGACTTCGGTGAGTTTTCACGCCAGCGGCGAATCGCATCCGCGCCAGCCTGTGTCTGCAGCACCAGCTTGCCCGATAGCAGTCCTGCCTTGTAATGCCCGTAGTACATCTCCAGACTGCCGCCTTCATCAGTAGCGGCGACAATGGCCAGCTGCATATCCCCACCCAGGCTTTGCAGCGCATCCGACAGCCGGCTCTGGCCGATGGTTATGCCGAAAACACGGCTGTGACCATCGGGCAGGATTTCGATCTGCCACGGCAGGCCGCTCAGCTTTTGCGGATGATCGGAAGGGTTGAGAAAAGGATAGACCGCCAGCACCACGGCAATCAGCGCAAAGACAATAAAAAAACGTTTCACAATAGCGAGCTGTTCAGCAGTTGGCCAGGCTGTTGACTAGGCCTTGGGCAGGGTCACACCCTGCTGGCCCTGGTACTTGCCACCACGGTCGGCATAGGAGGTTTCACAGACCTCGTCGGACTCGAAAAACAGCATCTGCGCCACACCTTCATTGGCGTAGATTTTGGCCGGCAGTGGCGTGGTATTGGAAAACTCGAGGGTAACGTGACCCTCCCACTCAGGCTCGAGAGGCGTTACATTGACGATAATACCGCAACGCGCGTAGGT
>DRLE01000099.1 GCA_011051475.1 Gammaproteobacteria bacterium | reverse complement strand
CGAAAACACAGACAATACCGAAAACATGGACATCAATGATGTCGATGCCAGTTTTTCCAGCGGCATTGCCGCTTTTGAAGCCAAGAATTTCAAGCAGGCCATGCAGTTTCTCGGCCCGCTGGCCGAGCAGGGTGACCCCGAGTCCCAGCACCGCTGCGCCATTATGTACCAGAACGGCCTCGGCACCGTGGTCAATGAGCAGAAAGCCGCCGAAATGATGCGCGCCGCCGCCGAGCAGGGTCACGCCATTGCCCAGCACGGACTGGGTTTTATGTACATGGAAGGCGAATGCGTGGAAAAAGACCCGCAGGAAGCAATCAAATGGTTTACCAAAGCCGGTGAGCAGGGGCTGGTCGGTTCACTGACCACCCTGGCGATGATGTATCAGGAAGGCAGTGGTGTCGAGCAGGATCTGGAAAAGGCCAGGGAACTCTATGCCAAAGCCGGTTTTGAAGACATGGAGTTGTAGTCGCTGCGAATTACCTTGCCGGCATCAACCGCCTGCCGGCGCTGCTTCATCGACAATCCGCACATCACGCTGCGGGAAAGGAATGGTGATATTGTGTTCCTTGAAGTTTTTCCAGATGGCCAGGTTTACATCGGACACCACATTGGCAATGCCTTTTTCCGGGTCATTGATCCAGATGCGCAGTTCAAGGTCGATGCCATTGTCGCCGAAACCGATCAGGCGGGCGGCCGGTTCGGGGGTGCGCAGAACACGCGGTTTGTCTTTTGCCGCCTCCAGTAACAGGTCCATGGCTGCTTCGGGGTCGTCCTGGTAACTGATCTGCACCGGTATGCGCCGGCGCACGGCGCGGTCCGAGTAACTCCAGTTGGTCACTTCCGAGGTAATCATATTCTCGTTCGGGATCAGGGTTTCCACGCCGTCGCGGTCCTTGATCACGACATAACGCGCCCGCAGGCTCTGCACCCAGCCGAAACGTTCGCCGATACTGATTACATCGCCGGGACGGATCGAGCGGTCGAAGATCAGGATAAAGCCGCTGATGAAGTTGCTGAATACCTTCTGCAGGCCGAAGCCGATACCGACACCAATGGCGCCGGAGAATACGGCAAATGCGGTCAGGTCGATGCCGACGGATTTAAGCGCAAAGATAAAGGCCAGGCCGTAAAGGGAGAACTTGCTGATCTTGACCAGCAATACCCGCATACTGGGGTTGATATAGGGTGAACGCCGCGCCTGTGACTCAACCAGGCGGGTCAGCCAGTTTGCCAGTACGACAAAGAAAACAATGGCGGTGAACAGCTCAAGGAAGGAGAGCAGCGAAATATGCGTGCTGCCGAAATCGATGGCCAGCTTGTCCATCGCATCGATGACATCGTCCAGCCAGCCGACCAGGTGCAGGGCAACCATGATCCAGATTGTTGTGCTGATAAAGCCTTCCCAGGCGCGCACCGCCGGGCTGGGCGTAAAGCCCGTTCTCAGTATATAGATAACCAGTTTTATCAATGCCAGTGACAGCAGCAGCGGCGTCATAATATCGAGTACAGGCGTATTGAGGCCAAACTGTTCGATAGCGAAGCGTATTGCCAGCAGATAGAGCAGCATGCTCATGGGGAAGGCGAGGCGATCCGAGGCATTCAGTATGAGCCGGAAAAAGGTGCGTTTTTCCAGTTCACCAAGCAAACGGGTAATAAATGACTGCCAGTGCTGGTGGGTGAGCGCAGCAAGCATGCCACAAAAGATGACCGTGGCTATCTGTATAAGGCTTTCAATGGTGGTGAGCTTGTCAAACCAGTGTTCTACTACTGGCAGGAGCTTTTCGATGTAATCCATGCTTTTCGGGTAAAAATTGTTTGCGCGATAGTTGTGATTTACCGGCAAGATAACAGGTTTGAGGTCCAAACCTCAAGCAGTTCCGGGCCGGTGAACGGTTTCCGGTGTATTACACGTGACGGCAGTAGGTTTAAAGCCGTGTAAAAGCTGCTAAGATTCGTGCCTTTATTGTTTGGCCCTGCCGCTTCGGGCCCTGATTTTCAAGTGAATCACTATGCGTCCTGCCCATTTATTAACCGTTATTGAAAAAGAATTTATCAGCACACAGTCCGGCCACCACACCCCGGTAATGCTCTGGGGCCCGCCGGGTGTCGGCAAGTCGCAGATGGTGGCGCAGGTGGCCGAAAAGCACGGCACCCCCCTGATCGATATCCGCCTGTCACAGATGGAGCCCAGCGATCTGCGCGGCATTCCCTTCAAGGAAGGCCATATGGTGGAATGGGCGGTACCGGCCATGCTGCCGGACGCCGAGCGCCACGGCGCGGAGGGCATCCTGTTTCTCGATGAAATCACCTCGGCGCCGCCCAGCGTGTCGGCCGCGGCCTACCAGCTGATTCTCGATCGCAAGCTGGGCGAATACGAGGTGCCCGAAGGCTGGGCGATTATTGCCGCCGGTAACCGCCAGGGCGACCGCGGCGTCACCTACAGCATGCCGGCGCCGCTGGCCAACCGTTTCTCGCATTACGAGGTGGATATCAACCTGGATGACTGGGTGGCCTGGGCCTATGCCAACGGCATCGACGAGCGCGTCATCGCCTTTTTGCGTTTCCGTCAGGACCTGCTGTTCGAGTTCGACGCCTCGCAGAACCCGGTGGCCTTTCCCTCGCCGCGTTCCTGGGAATTCGCCCACCGCGCCCTGCACAAGTTCGAAGACCATCCCGAGCTGTTTTCCGGCGCGCTGCAGGCCTGTGTCGGCAAGGCCGCCGGCATCGAACTGGCCGCCTTTATCGCCAGCCTGGACCAGATGCCTGACCTCGATGCCATCGTCAATGGCGAAGCCGTGGACACGCCAAAGGAAATCGACCTGCAGTACGCCGTCGCCACCGCTCTGGTCGGTCGCGCCATTCGCGCCAAAGAGACCGCCGAGGCGCAGAAGGTGCATGGCAATAT
>DRLE01000098.1 GCA_011051475.1 Gammaproteobacteria bacterium | reverse complement strand
CGAGGGTGCCATGATTGTCGCATTTTTGAGCTAAATCAGACCTGTATAGTCTGTAACAGAGTAATAAAGTGGGCGGTTCTGAAGTTTCTTATGGGTTGAGTGATAATACCTTTTGACGTATTTTCAGAATGAAGTGAAAAATGTTGATTTAAATATATTACTGAGAATGATCGACTATGTAAGCAATCCAGACTGATAATTTTGAGGAAAAACATGAGGACAAAAAAAGGCCTGCATTACTGCAGGCCTTTTTTTATATGGCTCCCCGAGCTGGGCTCGAACCAGCGACAAACGGATTAACAGTCCGTTGCTCTACCAACTGAGCTATCGGGGAATAACTCTCTGAACCGAGGTTCAAATGGAAGGCGGTATGCTACAGATTTGCCGCCTTCGGGTCAATACCATATGGCGGTAAAAGCTGAACTTTTCCCGCCTATTCAATCGTTTGCCGGATTCTGTCCAGGGCTTTTTCCAGGCTGGTCATGTCGGTGGCAAAGGACAGGCGTAAATAGCCGTCGAGGCCGAAGGCGGAGCCGGGAACCAGGGCAACCTCGGCCTGTTCCAGAATCAGCTGGGCCAGTTCGACATCGTTGCTGATGCCGTCCATACGGTCGATAACCGCCTGGAAGGAGGGGAAGCTGTAGAAGGTGCCGTCACTGGGCAGGACTTCTACGCCGTCCATCTCGCTCAGGGTTTTGTAGACATAGTCATGCCTTTCCCGGAAGGTGGCGCAGGTGTCCTTGAGGAAGCCCTGGTCGCCTTCGAGCGCGGCCTGTGAGGCATACTGCGCGATCGAGGTCGGATTGGAGGTGCTTTGCGACTGGATTTTTTTCATGCCGGCAATAATCACCGGTGGCCCGCCGCTGTAACCGATGCGCCAGCCGGTCATGGCATAGGCCTTGGAGACGCCGTTGATGACGACGGTCTGGTCTTTCAGTTCGGGACAGACATTGAGAATATTGTTAAAGCCTTCGTCTGTCCACACGATATGCTCATAGATATCATCGCTCATGACCACAATGTCAGGATGTTTTGCCAGTACCTCGCCCAGCGCTTTCAGCTCGGCGCGGGTATAGGCCTTGCCGGTGGGGTTGGACGGGCTGTTGATAACCACCAGCTTTGTCCGCTCGGTGATGGCATTTTCCAGCTGCTGGGCGGTAATCTTGAAGGCCTGTGAAATATCGCCCTTGACGATCACCGGGGTGGCATCGGCCAGTTTGACGATATCCGGGTAGGAGACCCAGTAGGGCGCCGGGATAATGACCTCGTCACCTTCATCCAGCAGGGTCATGCACAGGTTGTAAAAGGCCTGTTTGCCGCCGACGGAGACCAGGATCTGATCCATGGCGAAATCCAGGGCGTTTTCGTTTTTAAACTTGTTTATAATGGCCTGTTTCAGCCCGGGCGTACCATCCACCGCGGTGTAGCGGGTGTAGCCCTTGTTGATGGCGTCGATCGCTGCTGTCTTGATGTAGTCCGGGGTATCGAAGTCCGGCTCACCGGCGGCCAGTCCGATAACGTCGCGCCCTTCGGCGCGCAGCTGGTTGGCCAGAGCGGTAACGGCCAGGGTCGGGGAGGGTTTGACGCGCTGTATGCGGCTGGAAAGTGTAATGGTCAATGTCGTATCCGGTTATCGATTGTATGTTTTGGGCAGGTTTCAACACCTGTATCAGTGAGCCTGTCATTGCGAGCGCAGCGAAGCAACCTCGTGCAGCAGCAATCCTGACCAGATTGCTTCGCTGCGCTCGCAATGACTGCCGCCTGAGCCCGAGTTTAATTTATTTTGTCCGAGTAATGTAGTAGCCCAGAGTGACTATCTTGAAAAAATTTGAATTACAGACCGAGTACCGGCCCACCGGTGACCAGCCGAAGGCCATCGAAACCCTGGTCGAGGGTTTTGATAATGGTCTGGCGCGCCAGACCCTGCTCGGTGTGACCGGTTCGGGCAAGACCTTTACCGTGGCCAATGTCATCCAGCAGCTGCAGCGCACCACCATTATTATGGCGCCGAACAAGACCCTGGCGGCGCAGCTCTACGGCGAGATGAAGGAGTTCTTTCCGAATAACGCGGTGGAGTACTTTGTTTCCTACTACGATTACTATCAGCCCGAGGCCTATGTGCCGGCCAGCGATACCTTTATCGAAAAGGACGCCTCGGTGAATGAGCATATCGAGCAGATGCGCCTGTCGGCCACCAAGGCCTTGATGGAACGCAAGGACACGATTATTGTCGCCACCGTGTCGGCGATCTACGGCCTGGGCGACCCCGAATCCTACCTTTCCATGATGCTGCACGTGGTGCGCGGCGATCTGATCGACCAGCGTAATATCCTGCGCCGCCTGGCCGAGCTGCAGTACACCCGCAATGATATGGAGCTGCGCCGTGGTACCTACCGGGTGCGCGGCGAGGTCATCGACATCCATCCGGCCGATTCCGAGCGCGAGGCGGTACGCATCGAGCTGTTTGACGAGGAGGTGGAGAATATCAGCCTGTTCGATCCGCTGACCGGCGAGGTCATCAAGAAGGTGGCGCGCGTTACCATCTACCCGAAAACCCACTATGCCACGCCGCGGGAAGTGATCCTGGGTGCAATAGAAAATATCAAGGTGGAGCTGCGCGAACGCCTTGAAGAGCTGCGCGAGCAGAACAAGCTGGTGGAGGCGCAGCGTCTGGAGCAGCGCACCCAGTTCGATATCGAAATGATGCGTGAGCTGGGCTATTGCAGCGGCATCGAGAACTATTCGCGCTATCTTTCCGGCCGCGCCCCCGGTGAGCCGCCACCCTGTCTGTTCGATTACCTGCCCGAGGACGCCCTGCTGGTTATCGATGAGAGTCATGTCACCGTGCCGCAGATCGGCGCCATGTACAAGGGCGATCGCTCGCGCAAGGAAAATCTGGTGAACTTCGGTTTTCGTCTGCCCTCGGCGCTGGACAACCGGCCGCTGCGCTTCGAGGAGTTCGAGGCCATGACGCCGCAGACCCTGTACGTGTCGGCCACGCCGGGGCCTTACGAGGAAGAACATTCCGATGCCATTGCCCGCCAGGTAGTGCGTCCCACCGGCCTGCTCGACCCGGTTATCGAGGTACGTCCGGTAGCCACCCAGGTGGATGACGTGCTCTCGGAAATCAACCTGCGTCTGCCGAAAAACGAGCGCGTGATTATCCTGACCCTGACCAAGCGCATGGCCGAAGACCTGACCGAGTATTTAAGCGAGCACGATGTGCGCGTGCGCTATTTGCATTCGGACATCGATACCGTGGAGCGCGTCGAGATTATCCGCGACCTGCGCCTCGGCGAGTTCGATGTGCTGGTCGGTATCAACCTGCTGCGCGAGGGCCTGGACATGCCCGAGGTCTCGCTGATCGCCATCCTCGATGCCGACAAGGAAGGCTTTTTGCGCTCCGAGCGCTCCATGATACAGAGCATCGGCCGCGCCGCGCGCAATGTCGAGGGCAGGGCGATTCTCTATGCCGACCGTATTACCGGTTCCATGCAGAAGGCCATCGATATCACCGAGGAGCGTCGCGCCATACAGATGGCCTATAACGAGAAACACGGCATTACCCCGAAGGGCATCAGCAAGGATATACACGATGTGCTGGAAGCCGGCTATGGCGACAAGCAGTCGAGAAAAACCGTGGCCATGAAGAAGGTGGCCGAGGAAAAGGCGAAGTATCTGAGCATGCCGGTCAGGGAAGTCAGCAAGCTGCTCGATAAAATGGAAAAACAGATGTACGAGCATTCACGCAACCTGGAGTTTGAAGAGGCCGCTGCCGTGCGTGACGAGATCGAGCGCATCAAGCAGCTGGCCATGGTCAGCTGAATCTGATCATGGAAAGCGCAAGGTGCAAAAGGGTCAGAGCCGTTTTGCAAGAGGGGCAAATCAGGTTTTATTGGTTCGAGGTTTGTATTTCCATGCTTTTGTCATGCCTGAAGGCGCTCGGGTTGTTCTCCCATGTTTCGCGCGGCATGTCGGTCGTGATTTCAACGGTATAACCATCCGCGTCGCGCGTATAGAAGGCATGAGAAATGACATGATCAACGCCTTCACTGACGGGATGTCCTGCTTCAATCATTCGCTGGTAAAGGGCTTTTAATGCCGCTTCATCAGAAACATTAAAGGCGATATGCATCAGGCCTCCCTGCGCGATGGCTTGCGGCGTTATGGCCGGGTCTTCCATCAGCGCCAGTTCATGGTTGTAGTGACCACTGCTGTAGAATGCCATGCCACGACGCTCGCCAACGCGTTTCAGGCCCAGCAGGCCGCAATAGAAAGCCTCCGACCGGGCCAGGTTCTGCACCCGTAGGGTAACGTGGTTGATACCGCCCTTGATTGTCATTGTCTGTCTCCGATATAAAAAGTGCTTACCGGATCTGCTCAGGCCTTCTCCGGGGTATATTCAGTAACCCGCTATAACGGATATGTCATAGCGGGTTCCTGAGGAGTTTACTGTTTTTTCGGGATGAAAGACGCTGCGCTCATGGCGCCATTGCCCAGCAGGCTTAAGGTGATGGCTGCAACGATAAGAAACAGCGGGTATTCCCAGCCGCCGCCTTCGTTGGCAAACAGCCAGCCATTGCCGCCATGTACCAGCACAATCGAGCCGATCAACACGGGTATCAGCAGCAGGGAGACCAGGCGGGTCTGTATGCCCAGCACCAGCATGGCGCCGCCGATCAGTTCCGCGCCCATGGTCGGATAGGCCAGCCAGCCCGGAACGCCCAGCGAGGCAAAAAAGCCGGCCGTGCCGTCGGGGGTGAATACAATGATTTTCAGCAGGGCGTGGGCCATAAACATGCTGCCCAGGCCAATGCGTAATACCAGTGCGGCGTAGTCGTTGGATGTCTGTGTTGTCATAGCCTTTTCTCCTGATTGTCGGTTTTTGATTGAACGTGTCTGGCGTGTGCCTGACTGTGCGTAAGTATTGATTACGCCTTGTCGGAAGACAATATGGCTATATATTGATACACTGTATTCATATTGAAGACAGTGGAGGGGTAAAATGGATAAGCTGGCCTGTATGCATGCCTTTATCGCGGTGGCCGATGCCGGTGGTTTTTCCCGCGCCGCCCGCCAGAGCGGGCAGAGCAAGGCGCTGTTAAGTAAATATGTGGCGCAGCTGGAAGCATCCCTGGATGTCCGGCTGTTTCAGCGTACCACCCGGCAGGTGTCACTGACCGGGGTCGGGCAGGCCTATTATGAACGCTGCAAGCCCCTGCTGGCTGAATTTACTGAGCTGGACGAGCTGATCCAGGATATTCATGCCAGTCCGACCGGTGAACTGCGAATCAGCGCACCGGTCTCGTTTTCGGAGCTGCACCTGATGCAGGTCGTTTCGGATTTCGGCCAGCGATACCCCGATATCCGTGTCACCATGGTGTTGACCGACAGGCAGGTGGATATCGTCGAGGAAGGTTTTGATCTGGCCCTGCGTATCGGTGTGCTGGCCGATTCCAGCCTGATCGCCCGCCATCTTTGCGAGATTTCAACCGTGGCCTGCGCCTCACCGGCATACCTTGAAGGGCATGGCGAGCCAGTGCATCCGGACGAACTGAAACAGCATCGTTGTATCGTCGATACCAACTACAGGGACAACAGGCACTGGCATTTTGAACGGGATGGAAAACGCACTGAAGTGGCGATACAGGGACAGTACCGGGTAAACAGCGCGATTGCTGTCAGGGAGCTGGCGCTGGCCGGTAATGGTATTGCCCTGTGCCCTGATTTTGTTGTCGGTGATGCCCTCAGCAGTGGCGAGCTCAGGCCGGT
>DRLE01000097.1 GCA_011051475.1 Gammaproteobacteria bacterium | reverse complement strand
TTTTCAGACGCACGCCTTTCTTGCCGATAATAATGGATTTCTGGCCATTGCTTTCAACGAAGATGGTCGCATGGATGCTGACCAGATCGGTGTCTTCCTCGTACTTGTCGATGACCACCGCCGTGGTATAGGGCAGTTCCTGGCCGAGTTCACGCACCAGTTTTTCGCGGATAATTTCCGAGGCAAGAAAACGCATATTGCGATCGGTTACCTGGTCCTCGGGATAGATAAAATCATTTTCCGGCAACAGTTTCGCGACAGCCTGTTCCAGCACATCGGTATTGACGCCATTGAGTGCGGAAACCGGCACGATATCGGCGTAGTCAAACATGGCGGACAGTTCCTGTATGACCGGCAACAGCTGTTTCTTGCTGGCCAGCTTGTCCATTTTATTAACCACCAGTATTACCGGTACCTTCACCCCTTTTAAACGCTCAAGAATCGCCTGGTCTTCCTCGGTCCATTGTTTTGCCTGCACCACAAAGAGTATGACATCCACATCACCCAGCACGGAAGTGGCCGCACGGTTCATGTACTTGTTAATCGCCGTGCCACGACGCTGATGAATACCCGGTGTATCGACATAAATCGCCTGCACATTGTCCGTGGTTTTCACCCCGAGTATCTGATGGCGGGTGGTCTGCGGCTTGCGTGAGGTGATGCTCAGTTTCATACCGAGAATGTAGTTGAGCAGGGTCGATTTGCCGACATTGGGCCGGCCGATTATGGCCACATAACCGCAGCGTGTGGCCTCAGTCATGCGTTTTTCTCACTGAACAGTTTTTCTACCTTGCCTATGGCTTTTTCAGCGGCCACCTGTTCGGCCTTGCGCCGGCTTTTGCCCTCACCTTCGACCTCTATTCCCAGCTTGTCGATACTGCATTGCACGTGAAAGACCTGGGCGTGGGCACGTCCGCTGATATTGCTTACCTTGTATGCCGGGAGCGGATATTTCCGTGATTGCAGCAGCTCCTGCAGGCGTGTCTTGGGATCTTTCAGGCTTTGCAGGTCGGTCGGTGATGCCAGCTTGTCGCTGTACAGGCGCACGATCAGCGAGCGGCAGGCTTCGAAGCCGCCATCGCAGTACACCGCGCCGAGTATGCTTTCTACCGCATCCGCCAGAATTGACGGCCGACGAAAACCGCCGCTTTTAAGTTCGCCGGAACCCAGCTGTATAACATCGCCCAGCTGCAAATCGCAGGCAATATCGGCCAGTGATTCCTTGTTGACCAGATTGGCACGAAGCCGGCTGAGATCACCTTCCTGCACATCGCTGTAGCGCTTGAACAGTTCATCGGCTATCACGAAGTTCAGAATACCGTCACCAAGGAACTCCAGGCGCTCGTTGTTTCTGGCGGCAAAACTGCGGTGCGTCAGGGCTTCATGCAGCAGGGAAATATCGTTAAAGGAATAATCCAGCTTTTTCAGCAGGGCATCAATCGCCCGGTTATGAGCCTCCGAGGGGGCCTGTGACTGTGCCATCATTCAACTCACCCGGCAAGGCCTAGGGACTGGGCACACGCACTTCATGCTGAAAATGCACAATATATTCAAGATTGCCAATCAGCTTTCCTCGCGGTTCGTAATCGATGGTAACAATTCTTTCACCACGACCTTTCTTGATCTTTATATTGGCAGGTTTTACCGAGTAGACACTGTTCATGCTCAGGCGTTTGCTAATCAGGATTTTCAGATCCTTGGTAGTGGACTCCCTGGCCTTGGGGTCATTGGGTAACGCTTCCAGAACAGACTTGACCGAGGAATCGGTCAGGTATACAGGAATCACGTTCATGGCAATGACCGCCTGGAACAGCAGGAAAACAATGATCACGATCCAGCTGATCATGGTCAGGCCAAGCTGCTTTTTCATTGCGGGCAATTGGTTTGTTCTTCTACTCATCGCTGACACCTCGTGTATTTGGAGACTGCTGCTTGCAGGCAACTATTTAATAACCTGGCCGATGCGTTCGTAATGCCATTTCTCATCTGAATTCAGATACATCCAGATCATAAAGGCCTTGCCCAGCAGGTTCTTCTCGGGCACCGGCCCCCATACCCTGCTGTCATTACTGTTGTCACGGTTATCGCCCATGACAAAATACATACCTTCGGGAACGATATATTCACCCTGCAGGTTATTGGTTCTCGCCGGCATAAGCAGGATGGAATGCTCCGCACCTTTCAGTTTTTCGATATATTCATTGGCATAGGTCTGACCCGGCCCTTTATAGGGACCGACAAATTCACGCTCAACCGGCTTACCATTTATATAGAGCACCTTGTTGTAATAGGCAACATGATCGCCCGGAAGCCCGATAATACGCTTGATATAGTCGAGACTGGGGTCACGCGGGTAGCGGAACACAACGACATCGCCTCTTTCCGGGCCATCAAATTTCAGAATGGTTTTGTCGATAATCGGCAGTTTGATGCCATAGGCAAACTTGTTAACCAGAATGAAATCGCCCACGTAAAGAGAAGGCAACATGGAGCCTGACGGAATACGAAACGGCTCTACCACAAATCCGCGCAGCAGGAAAACAATCAGCAGCACCGGAAAAAAGGATTTTGAATACTCGACCAGAACCGGTTCTCTGGCCTTGTCGGGGACTTCAACACCCTGGTGCATCTCGCTTGAAGAACGTACCACCTGGTTGCGTTTTTTCTCGAAAAACAGCTTGTCCAGCAGCCAGACAGTGCCGGTAAAGACCACGGCGAGAAATAAATAAAAGGAGAAATCTAAAATCATGTTCTTGTCACTGTTTAGTAAGTTTAGGCTCTAAAAAGTAATAGTCCAGCTAGTTGTCAACCTTGAGTACGGCAAGGAATGCTTCCTGCGGTATTTCCACCTTGCCGAAGCGTTTCATGCGCTTCTTGCCCGCTTTCTGTTTTTCCAGCAGCTTGCGCTTGCGGCTGACATCGCCGCCATAACACTTGGCGGTTACATTCTTGCGCAGTGCCTTGACCGTGGTGCGGGCGATAATCGTGCGGCCGATAGCGGCCTGTATGGCAATATCAAACATCTGCCGGGGAATCAGCTCGCGCATCTTCTCTGCCACCTCGCGACCACGGCGCACGCTGTTTTCGCGATGAGCAATAATCGACAGCGCGTCCACCCGCTCGCCATTGATCAGGATATCCACTTTCACCAGGTCGGCTGCCTGGAAACGGTCGAACTCGTAATCGAAGGAGGCATAGCCGCGACTGACCGATTTCAGCCGGTCAAAGAAATCCAGCACCACTTCGCTCAGCGGCATTTCATAACTCAGCGATACCTGCTTGCCCATGTACTGCATATTGAGCTGCACGCCGCGTTTTTCCATGCACAGGGTAATCACATTACCGACATATTCCTGCGGTACCAGAATATTGGTCTTGATAATCGGCTCACGCAACTCCTCGATAAAGTTGGGCTCGGGCAGATCGCTGGGATTATGGATTTCGAAGATATTGCCCTTGGTATCCAGCACCTGATAGACCACGGTAGGGGCGGTGGTAATCAGATCGAGGCCATACTCGCGTTCCAGGCGCTCCTGGACGATTTCCATATGCAGCATGCCAAGAAAACCGATGCGGAAACCCAGTCCCAGCGCGGAGGAGTTTTCCGGTTCGAAATGCAGGGAAGCGTCATTCAGGGTGAGCTTTTCCAGCGAGTCACGAAAATCGTTGTAGTCATCCGAGCTGACCGGGAACATACCGGCAAACACGCGCGGCTGGACCTCCTTGAAACCTTCCAGCGCTTCGCTGGCCGGATTGTCGGTCATGGTGATGGTGTCGCCCACCTTGGCCGAATCGATTTCCTTGATACTGGCGATAATGTATCCGGCCTGGCCGGCGGACAGTACTTCGCGATCTTCACGCTTGGGGGTAAACACGCCAACCTTGTCGACCAGGTAACTGCGACCGGTAGACATTACCGTCATTTTCTTTCGTGGCGAGATTTCTCCCTGCATCACGCGCACCAGAATAATCACACCGACGTAAGGATCGAACCAGGAGTCGATAATCAGCGCCTGCAGAGGCGCATCCGGATCACCTTCCGGTGGCGGCACCTCGGCGACAATCTGCTCAAGCAGCTCGTGGATGCCTTCACCGGTCTTGGCGCTGACGCGCAGGGCATGACTGGCATCGATACCGATAATTTCCTCGATCTCCTCGCACACCCGCTCAGGGTCGGCAGCCGGCAGGTCGATCTTGTTGAGCACAGGAATCACTTCCAGACCCTGTTCGATAGCGGTGTAGCAGTTGGCCACGCTCTGCGCCTCGACACCCTGGGAGGCGTCGACAATCAGCAATGCGCCTTCACAGGCGGCCAGAGAGCGCGACACCTCGTAGGAAAAATCCACATGCCCCGGGGTGTCGATAAAATTGAGCATATAGACCTGACCATCATCCGCCTTGTAGTTGAGCGTTACGCTCTGCGCCTTGATGGTAATGCCGCGCTCGCGCTCCAGGTCCATGGAATCAAGCACCTGATTGGACATCTCGCGTTCACTCAGGCCCTCGCAGGCCTGGATCAGGCGATCGGCCAGGGTGGACTTGCCATGATCGATATGCGCGATAATGGAAAAGTTACGGATGTTCTTCATCGGGGTGTTTTGTGGCATTGCTTATTGCTTCTGTTTTTCGCCCGCAGTATTAACTGTTGTTATTTGCATCTGTCTTTTTACTACCGGTGCTGATCGCTGCGAGCAAACGTTCAGGATCGAGAAAGTACTCACACAGGGTTTCGCCGTTCAGGGTCAGTACCGGTATTCTGTCACCGTATTGCTGCACCAGCGCTTCGTCATTATCAATATACCGGCGCGATACGGTAATGCCATATTCCTGGATAAAAGGCCCCAGTTCAGCCTCCATGGCCTCACAGAGCGGGCAGGTGCTGCGTGAGTACAGAATAAAGGACAAGCGGGTCTCCCGGTGGCGGCTGTTTGTTTTTTGTTTCGGTTTTCCGGTTGCGCAACCGGTTCTGCAGGACAGGGACGACAAACAGACAGAAAAAAACCGGCAATGCCGGCGTATGTCTGAACGATTACCGCAGAGCCTGCCTCTGGCACGAAAAATCAGTCGGCGCCAAAAACGGGAAGTTTACCATGATCCGTGATTTTTCTCAGGACTACCGGTGAAAAGCGCATGGCACTGGCAGCAAAGTAAAATCGTGCCAGAACGGCCCCGCCGGCCAGGCCCAGCAGGGCCGACGCCGCAATCCACAGATCACGCGAATCGACACTGGCGGCAAGTAGCGAGTCGGCCAGCAATGCAACCAGAATCATGCCCAGAATCGGCACCAGATACATAACCAGGGAGGCCTTCAGCAGGGCTTCCTCCGAGAGTCCGACAACCACGGTATCTCCGGCCCTGGCGTTGACTGTGTTTTTTGCCTGAAAGCGGCTGAATTTACGTCCCAGCACCTTTGACAGCACCGAGGTGCCACAACCCTTGCTGGCCGAGCAGTTACCGCAGGCTGACTGAGTCTGCGCTTCCAGCATCAGCTGGCTGCCTCTGACCTCAATGACCTGTGCCTGTTCTTCAACCATAATATTCAGACATAAGCATTAATGAATATATTCCATATTGCCGGCAATCATCTTCACGGTTTTCATCGGTACATCACCGACTGCGGTTACATAAAAGTCGTCGTGCGGCTGGCCATAGGCATTGAGCGCACCCATGGTTACCCCGCCCTGCAGGTGTTTGTCCTCGCCCAGATTTTTCTCGATAAAGACCGAAACCGATGCCAGCCCGTCGGAATAAACCAGGTGCAGCAGATCAGGCTCTGCCGTCCCCGGAACCTTCTCCCGCACCGCATTGTGTGCAGGGTCGAGATAACGCAGGTGCCCCTGTTTCAGTATAAAACCGTCGGGCAGCTGTTTGGCACGCCACTGCAGCAGGTCGAAATCGACCTTGAGGTCCGGCTCGTTAAGCACCTGCTGATCATACTGCTGGTACTGCTTGAGATCGAAGGCATCGTGCGGTACACGATCCAGATACTCCAGGCTGGTAAACATCATCTGTTCAATCACCTCGCCGTGACTGTCAACAAGGTCACAGCGCAACAGGATACCGGTGTCCTTTTCCGCCCAGTAACGGTAACCATAACGCAGATCATCCCTGGGAAGCACATCCACCACCAGGGTATCGTGTCCGGCAATACGACCGTCGGGGCGCTGTTCAATGGAATAATGACGTTCAAGCTGGTTGAAATCGGAAGGAAGCTGCTGATGCAGGGGCTGCACGCCATCGCTCTGGCGAACGGTCAGCAGCTTGCGTTGCGGGTAGATGGAGATAACACTGTTATTATGGCGCAGCACCTTGCGCGGCTCACCATCCAGCGCCTCCAGGCTTTCCCACACGCCTTTCTCGTCGACACCATGGGTAACCTGCAGGGTGGAAATACTGTCTGACTTGCGCAGAATAAAGGTGCCGCGGTAGTTCTGCTGCTGATCGGCATCAGCCATACGCTGCAGCATGTGCAGCAGGTCACCGGCAAAACTGTTGGTACTGAGCAGGCAGAGAAAGCCTGCGATAAAGCAGGAATATAGACGCACTGGCTTAACGGGCATCAGCGGGAAGCATAAAACACGGTTTTCTGTGGCACTTATTGCGGTGCCTGGCCGGATTCATAGCTCACGGCTCTGACATAGGGCATGCGTCCCTGCAGAGGCTCCTGGGAAGCATATTCCAGGTGCTGGTTAATATAGGGGTTAAATTCCTGGCCGGCCTTCCTGCTCCTGTCCGATGCCGGCTTGCCCACTGCTGCTGCCTTGTTACCGGCTGCCACCGTGGTGACCGGTGCGGCGCTAGTATTGCTGGCCAGGGGCGCAGAAACACCGCTTTCGCCATGCTGCGCAGAGAAAGTAACAACCATGACCAGGGCGACGGAAGCGGCAACAGCCATACCCGCCACCGGACGGAACCAGGCAGACAGGCCGAAACCGGAGGCTTTAGCCGGTTCAGTGCCAGCGACAGGCTTGCTGGCCGGCATCTGAGTGGCAATATTTTCATCGGCCAGGGCCTCACGCACGGCAGCGCTGACATCGACAAAGGAAGATTCGCTGAGTTCGCCACGCAGGGCATCGCCCATCATCTGGTAGCGCTGGGCAATACGGGCATCGTCTTCTTCGGCCGACAGTGAAAAAGACATAATCTCGTCACTGTGCATATCGTTATCCAGAAAAGCGGATATTTTTTCTTTGCGTGTATTGTTCATTGTTATAACCACTCTTAAACCTGTCTTGATTCATTACCGGCAAACGCTGCCGCCTTGACTGTTACCTGTATCTATACCGCGTTCAATCCCGCGACCCGGTGGCTGTCTTCATCCAGCAGGGGCGCCAGCTTGTTATCGATAGCCTCACGTGCACGGAAAATACGTGAGCGCACGGTACCGATGGGGCAATCCATTACCGCAGCAATTTCCTCATAACTTAGACCTTCGATTTCACGTAAAGTTATGGCTTCACGCAAATCCGGGGGCAAATCACTCATGGCCTGGTGGATAACCGTTTCCAGCTCATCGGCCAGCGCCTCGCGCTCGGGCGAAGCGTATTCGTTCAGCCATTCACTGGCGCCGTAATCTTCGGCTTCCTGTGCGTCGATACTGTTGGCCGGGCTCTTGCGCGACTGTGACACCAGATGATTCTTGGCCGTGTTGATGGCAATCCGGTATAACCAGGTATAGAACGCACTGTCACCCCTGAAGTTCGGCAATGCGCGGTAGGCCTTGATAAAGGCTTCCTGTACCACATCCGGCACATCAGCAGGGTTGCGCAAAAAGCGTGACACCAGCTTGGATACGCGCAGCTGGTATTTCAATACCAGCATGTCAAAGGCTTTTTTATCGCCCTGCTGTACCCGTTCAACCAGTTTCTGATCTATCTCGCGTTCGCTCATCGAACCCTCATCACCGTGAGCGAAGCCTCACCTTGCAAGCTGTGACCTGTGTATGACACTATAGTTCCCGGTGTTGTAATGAATGTTTGTTATTTGCTGCAAACAGGCCCGCGGCTGTCGAAAACCGACAACTCGCGCCTGTTTGGTATATTCAAATAGCATAAAACGCTAAACTTACCCTATTTCAACTGCTTCATAAAGCCGGATACGCATGAACTACCAGCATGATGTACTGATTATCGGCGGCGGCGCCGCCGGCCTCAGCCTGGCGCTGCGCATTGCCGACCAGTGTACCGTCGCCATTATTACCAAGGGGCCAAGCAAGGAAGGCAGCACCTACTATGCCCAGGGCGGCGTATCCGCCGTACTCAGTGACCAGGACTCCTTCGAATCACACATCGAGGACAGTCTCAAGGCCGGCGCCGGCCTGGCGCGAGAGGAAACCGTGCGCTTTGCCGTCGAGCACGGCCCGGAAAACATCCGCTGGCTGCAGGAACTGGGCGTGCCCTTCAGCCGGGACACCTTCAAGGGCGGCAAGCGCGAACTGCACCTGACCCGCGAGGGTGGCCACACCCACCGCCGCGTGGTGCATGCCGCCGATGCCACCGGCAAGGCGATGAGTGACACCCTGGAAAACCACGCCCGCCAGCACCCCAATATCACCTTCTTTGAACACCATATCGCGGTTGACCTGATTACCACGGAAAAACAGTGCCTGGACGAAGAGGAAAATACCTGTATCGGCGCCTATGTGCTCAACAAGCACAGCAAGCACGTGGAAACCTTTGCCGCCTCCTACGTGGTGCTGGCTACCGGCGGCGCCAGCAAGGTGTATCTGTACACCAGCAACCCCGACGGTTCCACCGGTGACGGCATTGCCATGGCCTGGCGCGCCGGCTGCAGCGTCAGCAACCTGGAATTCAACCAGTTTCACCCCACCTGTTTGTATCACCCCGACGCCAAGTCCTTCCTGATTTCCGAGGCGGTACGCGGTGAAGGCGGTCGCCTGCTGCTGCCCGATGGCAAGCCCTTTATGCAGCGTTTCGACGAGCGCGGCGAGCTGGCGCCACGCGATATCGTCGCCCGCGCCATCGACCACGAAATGAAGCGCCTGGGCCTGCCCTGCGTCTACCTCGACATCAGCCACCGCTCGGCCGCCTTTATCGCCTCGCATTTTCCGACCATACACAAGCGCTGCCTGCAGTTCGGCATCGACATGACGCGCGAGCCCATCCCGGTGGTGCCGGCCGCCCACTATACCTGCGGCGGCATCAATACCGACCTGCATGGCCGCACCGATATCCGCAACCTGTACGCCATTGGCGAAACCGCGCATACCGGCCTGCACGGCGCCAACCGCATGGCCAGCAACTCGCTGCTCGAATGCCTGGTGTTTGCGCAGTCGGCCGCCGGTGATATTACCGCCCGCCTGGACAAGCCGCAGCGGCACTATACCATTTCGCAGTGGGATGAAAGCCGGGTGACCGACTCCGACGAGGACGTGGTGATTTCCCATAACTGGGACGAGCTACGCCGTTTTATGTGGGACTATGTCGGCATCGTGCGCACCAATAAACGTCTGGAGCGCGCCATGCACCGCGCCAGCCTGCTGCAGACCGAAATCGACGACTATTACAGCAATTTCCGCATTACCAGTGACCTGATCGAACTGCGCAACCTGACCCTGGTCGCCGAACTGATTATCCGCAGCGCCATGCTGCGCAAGGAAAGCCGCGGCCTGCATTTCTCCCTGGACTACCCCTGGGCGGATGACAGCAGCGAGGCGAAGGATACGGTGCTCAAGCCCGAGCACAAGTCCACCCGAGAAAAAATTAAAATCATTAAATAACAGTCATTGCGAGCGGCTGCGAAGCAATCTGGCCAGGGTGCCAACGGCACGGGATTGCTTCGCTATGCTCGCAATGACGGCAAACCCGCAACTGTTTAATATGTTTATAGAACCCGACGAACTCGAACAACTACGCAATAACCCGAAGCTGGTCATTGTTGACCTGTGCAAGGCCAAACAGTACGCCCAGGCGCATATTCCCGGCGCGCATTTTGTCAATTACATGGATATTGTCAGAATCGACAAGCCGGTCATGGGCCTGCTGCCGGAGAACGAGGACTTTTCCGCCCTGCTCACCTCGCTGGGCATCGACCGTCAGTCGCTGATTGTCGCCTATGATGATGAAGGCGGCGGCTGCGCCGCGCGTTTCGTCTGGACGCTGCATGTCTTCGGCCATGAAACCGCCGTGGTGCTCAACGGCGGCCTGCACAGCTGGGCCAATGAAGGCCATCCGCTCAGCAATGAGGTACCGGACAAACCACAGCCCAGCGGCTATCAGCTGAAAAAGACCCATCACCACACCGCCACCCGCGCCTTTATCCAGACCCACCTGGATGATGACAAGGTGGTGCTGCTGGATGCGCGCTCCCTGGCCGAATACACCGGCGAGAAAAAGTTTGCGGAAAAAGCCGGGCATATCCCCGGCGCCATTCACTACGAATGGACCGAGGCCATGGATCGCAGCAATAACCTGCGCCGGCTGCCGGCGGAAACAATCCAGCAACGTCTGGATGCGCTCGGCATTACCCAGGACAAAGAGGTCGTCTGCTACTGTCAGTCACACCACCGCTCGGCCTATTCCTGGCTGGTGCTGAAATCGCTGGGTTATGACACGGTGCTGGGCTATCCAGGCTCGTGGTCGGAATGGGGTAATCTGCCGGATACGCCTGTGGAAATCTAGTTGGCAGTTGGCAGTTGGCAGTTGGCAGTTGGCAGTTGGCAGTTGGCAGTTGGCAGTTGGCAGTTGGCAGTTGGCAGTTGGCAAAAACTGTAAAATCGACAGCGAAGCTGTCAAGTGCTTTTTCGCTTTTACTGCCGACTGCCCACTGCCAACTTAAAACGACGCTTCAAATACAGAGAATATGCTCACGATAGTGGCGCAACTCATCGATGGAGTCCTTGATATCGTCCATGGCCAGGTGACTGGATTCCTTGGTATAAACCATTTTTTTGTCCGGCGCCCAGCGCCGGGTCAGTTCCTTGAGGGTGCTGACATCCAGATTGCGATAATGGAAAAACTCTTCCAGCTGCGGCATATAGCGGGCCAGGAAGCGACGGTCCTGGCAGATGCTGTTGCCGCACATGGGTGACTTGCGTGGCGGCACATACTGGCGCAGAAAAGCCAGGGTGAGATTTTCCGCGGTTTCTTCGGAAATGGCGCTGTTCCTGACGCGGTCGGTCAGGCCGGACTTGCCGTGCTGGTTGGTGCACCACTCGTCCATATTATCCATAACATCATCGGGCTGATGAATCACGATCGACGGGCCTTCGTCGAGTATATTCAGGTTCTTGTCGGTTACGATGGTTGCAATCTCGATGATTACGTCGGAATTCGGGTCCAGTCCGGTCATTTCAAGATCGAGCCAGATCAGGTTGTCGTCGTCTAGTTTCGCCATATTTAACGGGTATCCTGTTCAGATTGTGGCCACGGGTTAGCGCTTAACCCCGAGGTTAGCATAGTTTTTTGTCTCGTTATTCTGCTAGCATGAATTAGTGAAGAAGAGATGTAATCCTGCGTTTCGACGGTATAATACAGGCAACGCTTTATTTAACAAGGTTTTTTATGGACAACATACACGGCTTTACGCTTCTGTTCCTGTTTATGCTGGCGCTTTCCACGCTGATGCGCCTGTACCTGTCACAGCGGCAGATCAACCATGTACGCGCGCACCGCGAGGCCGTGCCCGAGGCCTTTGCCGACAAAATCACCCTGGAGGAACACCAGAAAGCCGCCGACTACACCATTGCCAAGGTGCGCTTCGGTCGCCTGCCGCTGTTTTACGACCTCATCCTGCTGCTGATCTGGACCCTGGGCGGCGGGCTGGACTGGCTGGATAAAAACATCCTGGCGCTCAACCTCGACCCGATTCTGACCGGCATTGCCGTTATCCTGGTCTATACCTTTATCAGCGCCGCGCTGGAACTGCCCTTCTCCATCTACAACACCTTTGTGCTGGAAGAAAGATTCGGTTTTAACCGCACCACGGTCAAAACCTTTATTACCGACATGGTCAAAGCCACCGTTCTGGGTCTGCTTATCGGCGTGCCCCTGCTGTATGTCATTCTCTGGCTGATGGCCCAGGCCGGTGATCAATGGTGGATCTACGCCTGGCTGGTCATCAGCGGCTTCAGCCTGTTTATGATGTGGGTCTACCCGACCTGGATCGCGCCCATCTTCAACAAGTTCGAACCGCTGGAGGAAGGCGAGACCCTGCAGCGCATTACCGACCTGCTCAAACGCTGCGGCTTTTCCAGCAACGGCGTTTTCGTGATCGATGGCTCGCGCCGCTCCTCGCACGGCAATGCCTATTTTTCCGGTTTCGGCCGCAACAAGCGCATCGTGTTTTTCGATACCCTGCTGAAAATGCTCAGCACCGATGAGCTCGAAGCCGTACTGGCGCACGAGCTGGGCCATTTTAAAAAGAAACATATCCTGCAGGGCATGGCCATCTCCTTTACCACCACCCTGGTCGGCCTGGCCATACTGGCCTGGCTGATGAAAGCCGAATGGTTCTACACGGCCCTGGGCGTCAGCCACCCGTCGACCTATATGGCCCTGCTGCTGTTCACCCTGATCACCCCGGCCTTTACCTTCGTGCTCTCTCCCCTGCTCAGCATTTTCTCACGCAAGAATGAGTTCGAGGCCGATGCCTTTGCCGCCGAGCAGACCGATGCAAAACACCTGATTCATGCACTGGTCAATCTTTACCGCGAGAACGCCAGCACCCTGACACCCGATCCGCTGTATTCGGCTTTTTATGATTCACATCCACCGGCCCCGGTACGAATCGCCCACCTGAACAAACACGCAGAGACAGCCGCCGCTGTTTCCGCCTGACCATCAAGGAGAAAACCATGAAAGCACATGCCCTGCTCAGTTCCCTGCTGTTACTGTCACTAAGCGGTTTAAGCACCGGCGCACTGGCTGATGAAGACAAAAAAGACCCGATGGCGCATGGCGAAAAAGTTCATCAGACGCATTGTTACAAGTGTCATACCGACCAGGTCTATACGCGTGAAAACCGTTTCGTGCGTTCACTGGACGCCCTGAGCAAGCAGGTCAAGCGCTGCAAGGAGAACACCGGTGCACCCTGGTTCGAGGAAGATACCGATGCCGTGGTACAGTTTCTCAACAAGAAGTACTACAAGTTCTAGGCACCATGAACGAACTGGCGCAGAAGCAGTGTAAGGA
>DRLE01000096.1 GCA_011051475.1 Gammaproteobacteria bacterium | reverse complement strand
TCGCCGGACTGCCGCGTCCCAAGGGCTGCAGTTGATTAGCTGTCACCTTGACGTGAATGAAAAAGGCCGCTGATTGCGGCCTTTTTTGTGGCTGGTTTTTTTTGGTTGGGTGGTGGATTTTCTTTTAATCTTTTTGATGCTGCAGATTCGAGTTTCGCCCTGACGGCGACCGACTTTTCTTTCAACAGCGAAAGAAAAGTAGGCAAAAGAACGCCGCCACTGCAGGCTGCGCCCCCTTGCAAAAGCGGCAAGGGGGTACCCGCTAAACCGGGCCTTTTGATTTTGCAACGCGCCTGAACTCACGCACAAAAAGCGTGTGCGCTCAGACAGCAGGCGCTAAAGGCGGCAAAATAAAAAGGCCCGGTTCAGCGGCTTGCCTGAGGTGGACTAAAAGCGGAAAAACAAAAACCAGTGCTAAGGAGAGCTCTGCACCTGTAGGCCTGCATAAGGAACGTTGCAGGCTTTCTACCATCAATGTGCCGGCAACGCTATCGCTTATGCCGGCCTACACAAACAGGAAAAATCATCCGTTTTTGCTTTTCTTCCGCCTCAGACAAGCCGTTGTTTTGCTGCCCTTGCCAGGCGCGTCTTTTACGCGGGCGCAGTCTGCAGCGGCGGCGTCTTTTGGTTCCTTTTCTTCGCTGTTGACTAAATTTGCAGGAGCAAATTTGAACAGGCTTTGCCTGGCCCGTAGGGTGAATTACAGGGATGTAATTCATAACAAAAGGGACTCGCCGTCAGGGCGAAACGCGATATAACAAAAGCCCACTACCCAGGAAACAAAAGTCCCAACCAGCAACCACCAACACCAAAAAGTCCCACAGAAAACCAGCAAAAAACACCCCACACTACCCCATAACAACTATACGAATCCCCCACCATCTCCCGTAAAATACCCACCAACAGTAAACACAAAAAAGCCTCGCCATGTCTGAATTTATCACCGGTCAGCGCTGTATCAGTGACGCTGAACTGCAAATGGGCCTGGGAACGGTTTTATCGGTTGAAGCGCGGACCCTGACCGTGCTGTTTATGGCCACCGGTGAAACCCGCACCTATGCCAAACAGACCGCCCCTCTGACGCGGGTGCGCTTTGCGCCAGGCGACCGCATCAGCCGCCATGATGGCCTCAGCATTACCGTGCGTGAAGTGAGTGAGCATCACGGCCTGTTGACCTATACCGGCGTGGATGACGAAGGCAATGAACACAGCATTGAAGAGGCCGAGCTGGATAATTTTATCCGGCTCAACCGCCCTTCCGAACGCCTGTTCAACGGCCAGATTGACAGGGACAACTGGTTCGAACTGCGCTATCAGACCCTGTATCACAGAAACCGCCTGGCGAAATCCGACCTCTATGGCCTCACCGGCAGCCGCACCAGCCTGATCCCGCACCAGCTTTATATCGCCCACGAGGTGGCCAACCGTTACGCCCCACGTGTGCTGCTGGCCGACGAAGTGGGCCTGGGCAAGACCATCGAGGCCGGCCTGATCCTGCACCACCAGCTGCTGACCGAGCGCGCGCGGCGGGTATTGATTGTGGTACCCGAAACCCTGATGCACCAGTGGCTGGTGGAAATGCTACGCCGCTTCAACCTGCATTTCAAAATTTTCGACCAGCAGCGTGTCGATGATCTGCTTGCCGCCAACGAGTATGAAAACATTTTCCATTCCGAGCAGCTGGTGCTGTGCAGCCTGGATTTTCTCACCGCCAGCAGCACGGCTTTCGAGCAGTGCGTGTTCGGTGAATGGGATCTGCTGGTGGTTGATGAAGCACATCACCTGCAATGGTCGCCTGAGGAGGCGAGCATCGAGTACAGTGTGGTCGAGCAGCTGGCGAAATTCACCCGCGGTGTGTTGCTGCTGACGGCAACGCCCGAACAGCTGGGTAAGGAAAGCCACTTCGCCCGTCTTAGACTGCTCGATGCCGATCGTTTTCCCGATTTCCAGCACTTTATCGAGGAAGAGGAAAGCTATGAGCCCTATGCGCAACTGATCGAGGACCTGCTCGACAACAGACCCCTGAGCGACGCTGACAGGCAGCTTATCGAGACCACCGTGGATGAAGGCGATAACCTGCCCCTGCTGGCACAACTGGATAATGAGAAAACCGCCACACAGGCTCGCCTGGAACTGGTTGATCATCTGCTTGATCGTCATGGTACCGGCCGTGTGCTGTTTCGCAATACACGCGCCGCAGTCAAGGGCTTTCCTGAACGTGAAGTTATACCGGTTGCACTGCCCCTGCCACAGGAATATCGCCAGCTCACGGCCGACAATGCCACAGACCTGCTGCATCCGGAGACAGTCTGGCAGCACATTGCCGCTGAGAGCGACATGCACTGGACCCGATTCGACCCGCGCATCCGCTGGCTGACAAAGACCTGTGCCGACCTGCTGCCGCAGAAAGTGCTGGTAATTACCCACAGCGCACAGACCGCCCTGGATATCGTGCAGTATCTGAAAACACAGACAGGCCTGCACGCCACCGCCTTTCATGAAGGCCTGAGCATAGTCGAGCGCGACCGGGCGGCGGCTTTTTTCGCTGATTTTGAAACCGGCAGCCAGATCCTGGTGTGCTCGGAGATCGGCAGTGAGGGCCGCAACTTCCAGTTTGCCCACCACCTGATCATGTTTGACCTGCCGCTGAATCCCGACCTGCTGGAACAGCGCATCGGCCGCCTCGACCGAATCGGCCAGAGCGAAACCATTCATATCCACGTACCCTGGCTGCAGGACAGCGTACAGGCCGCCTGCTTCCGCTGGTACCACGAGGCGCTGCAGGCCTTCGAACACACCTGTCCGGCCGGCCATTCGGTGTACAAACGTGTCAAACATGAACTGGAGGAAAGCTTTGCCGCCATTGCCGCGCAGGACACCGATGCCACGGAAAAACTGCAGGCCCTGATCGCACATTCCAGCGCTCATTACCGGGAGCTCAGCGAAGCGCTACAACGTGGTCGTGACCGCCTGCTGGAATACAATTCCTGCCGGCCGGCCATTGCCGAGGATATTCGCCGGCGCGCCGAGGCGCAGGACCACGACAACCGGCTGCACGATTATATGGAACGGGTGTATGACTGCTTCGGTATCGACAATGAAATTCACAGCGAAGGCTGTTTTATTATCACCCCGACCGAGCATATGATTAACCGCTTCCCCGGACTGAGCGATGACGGCCTCACCATTACCTACCAGCGTGATGTAGCCCTGGTGTTCGAGGATGCGCACTATATTACCTGGGAGCACCCGCTGACCAATAATGCCATGGATATGGTGCTGAGCAATGAACAGGGCAATAGCGCCGTCACTGCCATGGAATACAGCGGCGCCGCGGCCGGCAGTATCCTGCTCGAATGCCTGTTTTCACTGGAAGCCGCACCGGTCGAGGCACTGCAAAGCAACCGCTACCTGCCGCCTACGCCCATTCGCGTGGTCTGCGATGAACGTGGCGCCGACCACCATCTGAAACTGCCGCACGATCAGATAAGCCAAAACTGCCAGTATGTCGATGCCGGTATCGGCAACAAGATCGTCAAGGCAAGAGGCAAGATACTGAAGGCCATGCTTGCGCGCAGCGAAAAAATCGCCGGGATGAAATCAGAAAAGGTTCTGGAACAGGCGCATAAAAACGCCGAGGCCATGCTGAACAATGAAATCAACAGGTTAAAAGCATTATCTAAAGTAAATCCTAATATTCGAGCAGACGAAATCGCCTATTTCGAAGACCAGCTAAACCGCCTAACCGAAGTCATCGACAACGCCAACCTGCGCCTGGACGCCATCCGCGTCATCGTGGTTACCTGAGAATGTTTTGCCGCGAAGAACGCAAAAAAAGCTGTTTACCAACGTACACACAACGTGCCGAAGGCACGAAAAACACTATTCACTATTCGCTATTAACTATTCACTGCGCCCGCAAAGCGGGCGCCCCTACCAGTTAATATAAGCAAACCCCCTCTCCTGCAGCAGCATTACACCATCCACCCCGATCGGCACCACTTCGGCCACATCCAGCAAATCCGCCTCCGTCCATTTAAGACTCTTCATGGTATTGCCACAGGCCTGAAAACGCACCCCGTAGGTCGCCAGCGATTTGACCCGTTGCTGGTGCTCGGGGGCAATAGGCCGCACCGGTTTTTTACCCAGCAGATTCAGCCCCGGCCCGAAGGTGGCAACCACCAGTTCGATGTCATCGCCGTATTTGCGCAGCATTTCGCCGCAGGAAAACAGAATATGCCCGATATACTCATCATCGGCCCGGTTACACTGGTACACCAGCTTGTGTGCCGACTCATCCTCAAAATGCGTATCGGTATGGTGCGCGGCCGCCGGCCTGATGCCCAGGGTGCCGGCAAGGCCGCCCAGTCCGAGATAGGAAAGGAACTGCCGGCGTTTGCTGAATTTCATAATAAACCCTCAAAGTGAGCCATCCCGTGCATAAAAAGGAGTACAACTTTATATGAACATAGAGGCTAGATAGCACTCAATATAGCTTATAATTTACCGCTTTAAAACACGACCGTGAAAAGCCGGCTTTTTGCATTAAAGCACTTTAGGCATGCTTTTATTATTTAGACGTTACGGTCATAAAATAATTCCAGGCTGTATTGTCAGAGCCTGACCGCGCCATATAACACAGGTATCCCATTGTTTTCTTCATTACTCTTCTCCGAACTCCTGCTCGACGATCCCCTGCTCGAGGCCATTGAGGCCCTGGGCTTTAATGAAATGAGCGAGGTACAGCTGGTGGCCATACCGCCGGCACTGGAAGGTCATGATCTGATCGTCAATGCCCGTACCGGCAGCGGCAAAACCCTGGCCTATCTGGTGCCCATGCTGCAACAGATCCTCGATAATCCGCAGCCGGCGACGCAGGCCCTGATACTGGCGCCGACTCGCGAGCTGTGCCGACAGATTGCCAAGCAGTGTGACCTGCTGACCCGTTTCACCGAAATCACCTATTCGCCGATTATCGGCGGCGAAGACCCGAAATACCAGATCGAAGAACTGCGCATGAAGCCGGACATTATTATTGCCACACCCGGACGGCTGCTCGAGCACGTCAAACGCGAGGTCATCAGCCTGGACTCGGTCAGCTTCCTGGTACTGGATGAGGCGGACCGCATGCTCGACCTGGGCTTTGCCGAGGATGTCATCCGCCTGGCAAAGCAGTGCAACGAAGACTGCCAGCACCTGCTGTTTTCCGCCAGCTACAACCCGAAAAAATTCGCCGAACTGACCTCGCAGATTATGGACGAACCCGAGGAAGTCATAATCGACAGCGCCCGCCAGCTTAACGAAAACATCGCCCTGCAGAAAATTCTGGCCGATAATAACGAGCACAAACTGGCACTGTGTGAATACCTGTTAAAACACGAAAACTATACGCGCACCATTGTCTTTGCCAATAAAAAGGAAACCGTCAATCGCATTTGCGGCTGGCTGCAGTCAAAAGACATCAACACGGCATTTATCCACGGCGACATAGAACAGGAAAAACGCAACCAGCAGATGCGAAAGTTCCGCAATGGTGAAGTGCGCATCATCGTAGCCACCGATCTGGCCTCGCGCGGCCTTGATGTCAGCGAGCTTGACCTTATTATCAATTATGACGTGCCGCGAAACGGCGAGGACTTTCTGCATCGCGTCGGCCGCACAGGACGCATGGAAAACAACGGTACCGCCATTACCCTGATCGATGCCAATGAGTGGAACTCGATGGTCGGCATCGAGAATTTCCTCAGGGCCAGGGGTGAGTTCCGTCGTATAGAAGGCCTGGAGGGGAACTTCAGGGGGCCGGAAAAACTGAAAAAATCCGGCAAGGCCTATGGCGCCAAACGGCGTAAAGCGGGCAAAAAGGACAGCGTGAAGAAAAAAACCCGCCGCAAGAACCGGGTGCGTGATCGCAGGAATATCGGCAAGCGGCGCAAACCGGCCACGGATGAATAAGCAGCATACAGCAACGCATTACCGGCCTGATACAGGCAGGCTGTGAGCAATGAGTAAAAACAGCATTATCATTCCCGCCTTTCTGCTTGCCGGCCTGGCGCTGGGTTATTTACTCGGTGGCGGGCACAAAGGCACGGGTTCGAATGAGCGAAGCAGCGACAACCCGCCGCTGCCGGTAGACAATCCGTTTTCACCTGCCAGCGACAGCGAACGCCTGGCCATGCTTGAAGATGAGGTCGCGCAAATTCACCAGCAGCTGGCACAGATCAAACAGACTCTGGCGGCAAGCACTGATAATACCGCCGCTTCCGACGCGGATACACTGACAGCACCGACTGACACCCCGGCTGAACACAGCAGCCATCGCCAGCCCGCCTCCTCACCGCCCACTAACACACTGCTGAATCAGCGCCTGTACAACCTCGATAATCTCATCCGCGGTGGTATTGACCCGGCCATTGCCGAGGACATTGTGCGGCGGAAGAATCATGTCGAACTGAGCCGCCTGCAACTGCAGGACAAGGCGCGCCGCGAAGGTTACCTGGATACGCAGCGCTACTACGACGAACTGGAGGCCATCAACAGCAATGACGTTGACCTGCGCGAGGAACTCGGCGACGAGACCTATGACCGCTACCTGTATAACAGCCACCTGACCAACCGGGTCAGGGTCAGCTCCGTCATGCTCGGTTCGGCGGCCGAGGAAGCCGGCCTGCGCAAGAATGACATTATTCTGAGTTACAACAATAAGCGCGTCTTCAACTGGCGGGAACTGAAGCAGGCAACCGCCGAGGGAGAGCTCGGTGAATACGTCAGTATCACCATTGTCCGTGACGGATCGATATACAGCTTGAATGTCCCTCGCGGCCCGTTGGGTATACAGCTGGGCGTCGCCAGGGTAGAACCCTGAGCCGATTTTCTGCATCGGGTTTCCTTTTCATTTAGGGGCAAACATCGTATATTAGACAAATCGATTAGCGGGAAAAGACTCTATGATTA
The DNA here is from genome assembly GCA_011051475.1 of Gammaproteobacteria bacterium. Classification (GTDB taxonomy): domain Bacteria; phylum Pseudomonadota; class Gammaproteobacteria; order SZUA-229; family SZUA-229. The sequence continues at coordinate 1,109 of DRLE01000096.1, read as the reverse complement.
CCTATATTTACTGGTTTACCGTACTTGCCATGGCCTTTGGTATTATCTACCTGATAGGCTTTAAAAACGAGGAATGGAAAATAGCCTCCATCGCCGCCGCCGTGGTATTGCTGGCGGGCGCACTGGCCTATTACTTCCACTTTCAGCAGGTTTTCGTCAAACGTTACGGCGGCGTCATGACCATACACGTGCCCCAGGGCGAGATTCATATTGCCGCCACCTGGAAAGACGACAACCTCTGGATTGAGAATTACGATCCGAAAACCAATACCTGTTACTTCCGCGAATACTCACGCGGCAATCTGTTGCAGGGCAAGGTCGTTATCAAGGACTGTAACCCGCTGATGCCGCATGATACAGCGCCGGTCATTCCAGCAAGATAGCAGCACCATGAAGCGAACGGTAAACACCGAGCGTTTTACTGCCAAAGAAAAAACATTACAGACAACCCAATCAACGCAGCATGAGATTGAAACCCATGAATTCAAAAACACGATTCTATAAAAAACTCCTTGTCGTCACACTCACCTCTGCTTCTGCAGCCGCCAGTTTCGGCGCACAGGCCAACGGCCCCTATTACGGTGCGCCACCGCAGAACAGCTACTGGCAGGCTCCCGACTGGTCCGGCTATGGCCGCCCGCCGGCCCCACCGGCCTACCAGCAACAGCCTGCATACGCGCCGCCGGCCTATAACAATCCAAACCCGCCGCAATACGCCCCACGGCCGGTACCACAACAAAATCCCTACGGCGGCGGCTATCCTCCTCCACCGGGTCCCTACGGCTACTATGGCCCGGACAATGGCGCCTCCGCCTTTTACACCCCGGGTTACAACCGTTACCGCAAAGGCCGCGGCGGCTGGAACCGCAACAAGTTCTGGGGCCGCAGCGGTCCTTCAAAATGGATGCACCCGAACAAGGACAACCTTGAACAGGGCTGGGACGACATGATCAACGCCCCAAGCCGCATGGGCAAGATGCCCGGTGGCTGGTATGCGCCGGAAGTAACCATGCCGAACCCGATCGATATGGGAGATCAGGTGCAGGATAATATGAAGGATCTGCCGGAGCAGATTAAGGATATGAATGTTGGTAATGAAGTCGAATAAT
>DRLE01000095.1 GCA_011051475.1 Gammaproteobacteria bacterium | reverse complement strand
TGCTGGTGGATGATCTGGCAAAACTGAAACACCACCCGAAGATCTGCATTACCCACCTCAAACCGGGCTGCGAGCAGGAAATCATGCAGCAATGCCGCGAGGCCATGCCGCAGCGGGATGTGCAGCAGCTCAAGGACGGGGATGTATTTGCGTTGTAGGTAAAAGCTTTTTTGCTGCAAAGAACGCGAAGTGCGCAAAGACAAACAGAAAAAACCGCTTTTGTTTTATCGCGCATTTTGCGTTCTTTGCGGCAGAAAAAATTATCCCCAAGCCAACCTGTCAATTCGCTATAATCCAACTTTGCTATGAATTACGAATGAAAGAACAGGTAAACCATGTTTGATGGATTAAGTGACCGCCTTGCCGGTACGCTACAGAAAATTCGCGGCGAAGGCCGTTTAACCGAAGACAATATCCAGGACGCGCTGCGCGAAGTGCGCCGAGCGCTGCTTGAGGCCGATGTTGCGCTGCCGGTAGTGCGCGAGTTTATCGAGGATGTTAAACAGCAGGCCATGGGCGAGCAGGTGACGACCAGCCTGAAACCCGGCCAGGTGTTTATTTCCATCGTTCAGGCCGAGCTTGAAAAAATCATGGGCGAGCGCAATGAAGCGCTGGACCTGAGCGCGCAGCCACCGGCGGTTATCCTTATGGCCGGCCTGCAGGGTGCGGGTAAGACCACCACCGTGGCCAAGCTGGCCAAACTGCTGAAAGACCGCGAGAAAAAATCCTCATTGCTGGTCAGCTGTGACATCTACCGCCCGGCAGCGATCGAGCAGCTGAAAACCCTGGCCGGGCAGGTTGGCGCCGAGTTCTTTCCCAGCAGCACCGATCAGAAGCCTACCGATATTGCCAAAGCGGCCATAGACTACGCGCGCAGGAAGTTTATCGACGTGGTTATCGTCGATACCGCCGGCCGCCTGCATATCGACAGCGATATGATGGATGAGATCAAGGCGGTGCATGCGGTGGCAAACCCCGTGGAAACCCTGTTTGTGGTCGACTCCATGACCGGCCAGGATGCGGCCAATACCGCAAAGGCCTTTAACGAGGCCCTGCCGCTGACCGGTGTTATTCTCACCAAGGCCGACGGTGATGCCCGCGGCGGCGCCGCCCTGTCCATCCGCCAGATTACCGGCAAACCCATCAAGTTTATGGGCACGGGCGAGAAAATCGATGCCCTGGAGCCGTTTTACCCCGACCGCGTGGCCTCGCGCATTCTCGGCATGGGCGATGTGCTTTCACTGGTGGAGGAAGTCCAGCAGAAGGTTGACCATAAAAAGGCAGCCAGGCTGGCGAAAAAGGTACAGAAAGGCAAAAGCTTTGATTTTAACGACCTGAAAGAACAGTTTGAACAGATGCAGAATATGGGCGGCATGGCCGGCCTGATGGACAAGCTGCCGGGCATGCCGGGTATGGCCGACAAGATCAAGGACAAGGTCAATGACCGCGAAATGGCGCGCATGGTGGGTATTATCAACTCCATGACCCCGCAGGAGCGCGCCTTTCCCGATATTATCAAGGGCTCACGCAAGCGCCGCATTGCCGCCGGCTGCGGTCTGCAGGTACAGGACGTCAACCGCCTGATCAAGCAGCAGATGCAGATGAAAAAGATGATGAAGAAAATGTCCAAGGGTGGCATGGCCAAGATGCTGCGCGCCATGAAAGGCGGTGGCGGCATGCCACCGGGTATGGGTGGGCCTGGTGGGTTCGGGCTTTAGTTTTTCCGCAAATGAACGCAAATAAACGCTAATAAAAAGCAACTGTTAACTGTTGCTGTAAGCTGATGCACGATTTTGTGTAACAACAGTTCCTCTAAAAAAGTACTAACTACATCAAATTTGCGTTTATTTGCGTTCATTTGCGGTAAAATGTTGTCACTATCGCTTATGCTGGTCCAGGGGCCCCTGTTTACAGATATTCGTGTTTTTCCTTTGCGCTTTTTGCGTCCTTTGCGGCAAAACCGCTTTTCTCTTTCAAAATAGCCAAATCAGGCTTCCATCTGACAAAATAATCCCGTAAAATGCGCGGTTTCCTGTGGCCCCCTACTGATTCGGGGTCATTTTTAGCCAAGAATTTGAGAGTGACTGATGGTAACAATACGTTTATCAAGAGGCGGTGCCAAGAAAAAGCCTTTTTATCATATTGATGTGAAAGACTCACGTGCCTCACGTGATGGCCGCTACATCGAGCGTCTGGGTTATTTCAACCCCGGTGCAAAGGGCGGTGAGCAGCGTCTGGTGCTGGACCTGGATCGTGTTGCACACTGGAAATCTGTCGGTGCACAGACTTCAGAACGTGTGGCTTCACTGATAAAGCAGGCTGGCAAACAGGCCGGTGAGCAGACTGGCGATAGCGCGGCTGCCTGATATCAGGCATTCTGATTTCAGGCCTGTTGTCACCGGGCTGTTGCATGAGTCAACAGACTGAAAACACGCCGGAAGCCGAGAAGATTATTCTCGGGCGCATAACCGGTGTTTATGGTGTAAAGGGCTGGGTAAAGGTTTTTTCCTACACCGATCCGATGGAATCCATCGTTGATTACAGCCCCTGGTTTCTGCGCCCCGAAGGCCGAAAAAAAACGCCCTGGGAGCGGATTAAACTGAAGGCCGGCAAGCGCCAGGCAAAAACGGTTATCGCCAAGCTTGAGGGCTGCAATGACCGCGACCAGGCGCTAAGCCTTATTGGCAGGGAAGTGGCCATCGATGCCTCCCAGCTGGAAACATTACAGGGTGCCGATGAATATTACTGGCGCGATCTGATCGGTCTTAAGGTCGCTAATACCGAAGGCGTCGACTTCGGTGAAGTGAAAAGCCTGATCGAAACCGGTGCCAATGATGTACTGGTGGTATCGGACGGCGAAAGAGAACGACTGATACCCTGGCTGATGCAGGATGTGATACTCAGCGTTGACCTGCAACAGGGACAGATAGAAGTTGACTGGGACGCCGACTTTTAGCGAAATAGATAAAACATACAGTACGGGAACAGAGCGCATGAATATTTTTCTCATCAGCCTGTTTCCGGAAATGATCGAGCAGGCCAGCCGTTACGGCGTGCTCGGCCGGGCGATAAAACAGCAGCAGCTGACACTGCAGTGTTTCAATCCCCGCGATTACACCAGCGATAAACATCGCACCGTGGATGACCGGCCCTATGGCGGTGGCCCCGGCATGCTGATGAAGGTGGAGCCGCTGGCACTGGCCATACAGGCGGCAAAGGAAGCGGCCGGGGCAACAGCCGGCAGACGGGTAAGGGTGGTTTATCTGAGCCCGCAGGGAAAGCTGCTGAAGCAGGCCGATTTTGTGGCAACTGCGAAGGACCGTGATACCGATCTGATATTGATTGCCGGTCGTTACGAAGGCATCGATGAGCGCCTCATCGACACCTTGATCGACGAGGAATGGTCTATCGGTGATTATGTATTGAGTGGCGGCGAGTTTGCCGCGCTGGTGGTGGTGGATGCCATCACCCGTCTGTTACCCGGAGTGCTGGGTGATGATGAATCCGCGCTACAGGATTCATTTATGCAGGGTCTGCTCGACAATCCGCATTACACCCGGCCGGAAAGCATTGATGGTCGCAGGGTACCGGATGTGCTGCTCAGCGGCGACCACAAGGCCATACAGCGCTGGCGTCTGAAACAGGCGCTGGGCAAGACCTGGCTGAAACGCCCGGAGCTGCTGGCTGATATGCAGCAGGACGACTCGCGCTGGGACGAGGAAAAAGCCGCGCTGCTGGCCGAGTTTCAGGAAGAGCATGACAGGACGAAGTAAAGAATTAAATCGAATAATGATCCGGGGCATAACACCAGGGTCAGGTAACCAAGTTAAATCGCTTGAGGCGGAGTAAAGATATGAGCAACATTATTCAACAGCTTGAAGCTGAACAGATGACACGAGAGATCCCGGCGTTTTACCCCGGCGACACTGTTGTGGTTCAGGTACGTGTAAAGGAAGGCGATCGTGAGCGTCTGCAGGCTTTCGAAGGCGTTGTTATCGCCAAGCGTAACCGCGGTTTGAATTCCGCCTTTACCGTACGCAAGATGTCCCACGGCGAAGGTGTCGAGCGTGTTTTCCAGACTTACAGCCACGCCATTGCCGATATCAAGGTGAAACGCAGCGGCAAGGTTCGCCGCGCCAAGCTGTACTACCTGCGTGGCAGAACCGGCAAGGCTGCCCGTATTCCGGAAAAACTGAAGCTGTCCGACAAGAAATAACAGTCGGCGGTTTTCTGCAAAAAAGAGCGGTGTTTCTGACACCGCTCTTTTTTTGTGTTCAATAAAATGCCAGTAAAATAGTGCAGACCTGATGTGTACTCCAACGGCAGTGTTGCTACAATCAGCACAAAGACTACTTTCGGGTAATACCATGTCCCTTTCCTTTTCCAGCCTGCGGTTTCTCGGTCTTGTGGGCGCCCTTGCAAGCGGCCTGATGTTCAGCCAGTTATACTGCCGCCCGGCATTTGCCGGTAATGTGGCAGAGCCGTCCGCCACGGAGCCATCACACAGGCAGGCAAAGGCTGAAGCTGCGAGTACGACTGCAGCGAAGCCTGTTGCTGTGGTACCGCCGTCATCGAAAGTGGTTTCCACCGGTTCAGGCAAGACAGGACAGGAAGCTGCACCAGCGAAGCAGAAAACAACCGCCTCGGATAAAGACACGGCCAGCAAGCCGCAGGCCGACGCGATAAAGAAACGCCGGCAGTCCCTGACCTTCCAGTCACTGGCGCAGATGAATGAGCTGCTGGAAAGCGATATGCCGTCGCTGGCCCTCAGCCTGCTGGAAACTGAACAGAAGAAACGCCCGCAGTTCAGCCCCGACTGGTATGCCTTTGAATACAAGCGCATTATGCTGATGTCGGCGCTGGAGCAGTGGCAGGCGATTATCGAACGTACGACCTGGCTGTTTAATACCGCACAGCCGGGCAGGCAGATCACGCCGAAAATCCGGCTCTGGTTTGAAACCCAGCAGGCCATGGCCAGGCTGCAGCTCAAGCAGACCGACCGGGCACTGATCCAGCTGCAGCAACTGATCTGGCAAAGCGCAAACTCAAAACGCTCGCCACGCTTGCTGCCCCTGTGGCGGCAATTGCTGATTCGCGCCTATCTGCAGAAACACTATGATGATGACGCCCGCCGCGCCCTGCTCAAGTACAGCCAGGACTATCCCGGCAGCGATGGCAATATCGACTGGCTGCTGCTGCAGGCCCAGGTCTTTATGCGTACGGGAAGGCCGGAAATGGCGGTTTCGCTGCTGGAGAATGTTGAGGCCGATGACGCCCAGGCACTGATGTGGCTGGCACGCCTGCAGGCGCACCCGGACGAGGCCGAGGCCATTTACAGGCGAATGCGGGAAAAACTCGATGGTCAGCTGCTATCACGCGGTGCCCGCTGGGTGTATGCCTATGTGGCCTGGCAGGCGGCTGTGGTTCGCCATGATCTGCCGGCGCAGATCAGCAACCTTGAAGATCTGCTTTCCCTGCGTCTTGATTTCGACCCGCTGGGCGATACTTATCGCGTCAATGCCGATATGTTATGGGCGCTGTATAACCGGCTGGGCAAATCGGTGGCCAATGAATATACCCTGTTATTCGGTTCAGAAGAGCAGTGGCGCAGGCTGAATAAAAAACTGCTGAAGTCCTCGCCCGAGCAGGCGCTGGCGCTGAATGCGGCGCTGGCCCTGCACGTAAACGACAGGAAGCTGCTTGCCGAGCTGCACGGCATTATTGCGGGGCTTCTGCTGCAGCGCAGAAACGGGCTGGAGCTTATTCACAAGTTATATCTGCACAGCAGCAAGATTGATGACATCCGGGTACTGCCCGAAGAGCTGCGCTACAAACTGGTGGACTATGCGATTTCAAGAGCAGACTATGAGGCAGCCGTCAGGGTCATGCATAGTCTGGAAGAGCCGCCCGAGGGGAAAACCCTGTTCGACTGGCGTATGCGCAAGGCCAGGCTGCTGATTCTGCAGGGCGAATATGCACAGAGTGAAAAACTTATTCGCAAGACCTTTGCCGAGAAAAAAACCATCAATCTGGACGAGCTGGACCGTTTTATCCAGGTAGTATTTGATTTCCAGACGGTGCAGCAGCACCAGCGCGCACTGCGCCTGTTCGACCTGATTTCCATGCAGGGACTGGATGCAAAACTTCGACGCGAGCTGTATTTCTGGAAAGCGGAATCCTACACCGCCCTGAAACAGCATGATTATGCCGCCATGTATTATCTGAAATCGGCCAATGCACTGCCCGGTGAGGAATATGACCTGTGGGCACAGTCAGCAAGGTTCAAGGCCGCGCAGGCGCTGATGCAGGCCGGTATTTACGTCGATGCGGAGCGTGTCCTGCAGGAGCTGCTCAAGGTAACCACCAGTGAGTCTCGCAAGGTACTGATCGGGCAGATGTTGCAGAAGATACAGCTTTTGAAAACAGTGACTAACGAACAGTGAATAGCGGATCGAGCGGCCTGCCTGAGCCGGATACGGTTTTTGCTTCACAGCTGGGTTTGATCGGGCTGTGGTTTTCCGGGGATGTGCTGACAAGGATTGCCTATCTGCAGGGACACAAAGTTGTTGCTGCGGGCAGCGAGATTGCGCTCGGAGCGCAGGCTGGTATAGAGCGTTTTATTGCGGCCGAGAGACAATCGGTAGATATTGCCTGGCGGCTTGAGGGCACTGCGTTTCAGAAAAAGGTTCTGAAAGAGCTGCTGCGTATTCCCTATGGTGAGGTGCGCACCTATGGCGATATTGCCGGGCAACTGGGTACCTCGGCGCGAGCGGTGGGTAATGCCTGCCGGAATAATCCCTTGCCACTGGTGATTCCCTGTCACCGGGTGGTTGCTGCCGATGGTATCGGCGGTTATGACGGGGCGCGCTCGGGACGTCTGCTGGAAATCAAACGCCGGTTACTTGCCAATGAAGGCCGGATTTTTTAAGCGTGGTGCCAGCCGCCGTTTCCGGATACCGTTTCTATAGCAGCTTTGCCTGCAGGTTGAAGTCATTCTGCTCATGATTGTTGAGCAGCCATTCAAGCAGCTCATCGGCCGGTAGTGCCTTGCTGAAGTAAAAGCCCTGCATGGCGTCGATGCGCATCTGCAACAGTTGTTCCAGCGTACGCTCGTCTTCAATGCCCTCTGCAATAACCCGGTACTGCAGATTGTGTCCCAGCTCGATAATGCTTTTGACTATGGCATTGTCACTGTTGTTGCTGCACATGTCGAGTATAAAGGACTTGTCTATCTTAACCGCATCAACCGGCAGTTTTTTCAGGTAACTCAGCGATGAGAAACCGGTGCCGAAGTCATCGATTGCCAGTTGCAACCCGGTTCGCCTGAGCTGGTCCAGCATCTTGCCTGCACGGCTTAAATCATTCATCAATGCGCTTTCGGTGATTTCCAGCTGCAGCATGGAGGCATCAAAGTTATAGTGTTGCAGAATGTTCTTTATTTTTTCAACCAGTGAAATGTCCTGCAGGCAGAAGGTCGATATATTGATGCTGATACTCAGCTGGTAGCCCTGTTTTTTCCAGCGTACGCTGTCACTTATGGCCTGTTTCAGTACCTGCATGCTCAGGCGCCTGATAATACCCATCTGCTCTGCCATGGGGATAAATTCATCGGGCGTGATCTCGCCCAGTTCCGGATGTAACCAGCGTGCCAGTGCTTCGACGCAATAGACCTGCCTGTTGCTGGCGCGTAATACCGGCTGGTAATAAATGCTTATACGGTTCTGTTCAATGGCTTCGCGCAGGTCGTTCATCAACCGCAGACGGCGAACGCTGTGGGTGTTCAGTTGCGGGTCATAAATGGCATAACCGGTCTGGGAGCGTTTTGCCTGGTACATGGCAACGTCGGCATACTGCATCAGGCTGTCACTGTTGTTGCCGTGCTCGGGGTAAAGCGCGATGCCGATACTGGCGCGGCTTTCGGTGGAAACATCATCGATAATAAACGGCTCTTCCATGGTATGGATAATGCGCCGGGCGATCAGCTCAGCGCCTGCGCGCCCGGTCTGCGGCAGTAATATGGCAAACTCGTCACCACCAAGGCGTGCCACGGAATCTTCCTCGCGAATGGATTTCAACAAACGCTGGCTGACCTGCTTCAGCAGCTTGTCACCAAACTGGTGCCCAAGGGTATCATTGATTTCCTTGAAGCGATCAAGGTCGATCAGAAGCAGGGCGAAGTGCTGTTCATTGCGCTGTGACTGGCGCAGCAGCTGTTCAAGTCGGTCGCTGAGCAGGGTGCGGTTTGACAGCCCGGTAAGCCTGTCATGCAGTGCCATGTGTTTAAGCTGTTCGTTTTTTTCATTCAGCTGACGGGAAATTTTCGTGGTAAGCAGCAGGCTGATCCAGACGGCTATCCAGAGAATAATCAGGCCGGCGCTGAGCAGGCGAAAGCGCAGGGTAGAGGCGATTTTCTTTTCTTCATCGGCGGCCGGCTCCAGCATGACAAGCTGATAGCCCTTTGCCGGTAACTGGCTGACGGCCCAGTAATAGGCATGGTCATTGAGGTGAATCATGCCATGTTTGCTCTTGTCGGTGTAGGCCTGCCTGAGTTCATCGGTTATGGCGGTGATGTCCTCCTGCGGCTTGCCGGCAATATGCAGGATGCGATTGTCTTTCTGGATAATAAGCACCGACTTCGGCGTAGAAAACTTTTTGCGCAGTTCTTCAAGATAGATTTCCGCGACATAGTCATTGGTGGGCAGGGTCAGGCGCTCGGCAATTTCCCGGTTCAGGTACTGCAGAAAAATTGTCAGCTGGTCACCGCGGCTTTCGGTAATCTGGCGGTAGGCGACAAAGCCGAAAACCAGCTGTGCCAGGACGGTAATGCCCAGCACGGAAAGCAGTATCTGTGTGCGTAAGCGCATACCGGAAATTATTTTCTGTCGTTACAGGTGTTGATGCCGGCTATAACATAGAGGGGGCAGAACCGGATCAGTGCGACAAGCAGGTTAATGACGCCGATGCTGCCAATAATATTGGAACTGAGGGAGTCATCGATAATGCTGCGATCGATAAAGCCGACGTAAATAAGTCCGGCACTGATGCCTATGCGAAGGATCTGGTCAAAACGGCCAATATTGATTTTCATGGTATTACCGAAAGTTGAGTTAATGGGCGGGGTTTACTGTTTGCTGTTAACGGTTCTGTCTGCAGGTTCCTGCCTGCCTGAATCAGGGGCAACCAGTGGTACCAGATTATATTTCCTGGCTACGGCCTCAAAGGACTTGCTGTAACGAACCTGCCTGATGGTGTCGAGTACGTCGTCCGAAGGGGCCATATTGGTAACCGCTGACAGCTGACGATGGAACGGATAGCGGCCGTTCTTCAGGTTTTCGGCGGTTGCTTCCATGCCATCTACCGTAACGGCCTTAACCTTGCTGTTTTTATCGAATGTCCAGGTTGATCCGGTATGTCCGATGGCTGTATCGAAGCGGGTGACCATGTGGACCATTTCATCGGCACTGGAAACATCAAGACGCTCTCTGGTGAAGTCGCCGGCATCGGGCAGTATGGTTTTCCAGTGGCCGGGGCGCTTCTTGCAATGCAGGCGGGTTACCACGACTATCGGACGGTCCCAGCCGCCGACGTCCTTCCAGTTTGTGATTTCACCGCGAAAAATGGCACGAATCTGCTCGCTGCTCAGGTTTTCGACCGGATTTTTGCTGTTAACCAGAATCAGAATGGGTTCTTCCGCCAGCGGGTAGATTTTTATCTTTTTATCGGCAAGCTCCTTTTCGCTCAGGGGGCAGCAGACAAAGCCGAATGTTTTGTGATTATGTGTATGTTGCTGTGCCAGCTTGATACCGGCATTGCAGCCCATGCCCAGGCTGGAATTCTTGCCGAAGAGCAGTAAATTCTTTCCCGTCTTCGCCTCGATTTCATCTTTCAGCGAATCGAATATTACCCAGGCAAAATGGGCGCCGGCACCGGTAATGGTTTCCCTGTCAGATTCCTGGGGAGGGATAGGGCTGCGGTCTTCAGCAAGCGTTGACGGGCTGTAAAAAACAAATAGTACAAATAAACCGGTGATAAGTCGGTTTGAAAAAGAACGCGCCATATTCGCCTGCTCAAAAAATCTTCGGGTTAGAGGTAAAGCTGTTGTTCAGCCGTTAGCTTTGAGTCGATGTTTAGTGATTTAGTCGGATTGCGGCTTTGCATCCTGAAGATAGAAAAAGGGGTGCAATCCGTTCTAAATGTAGCCGATGAACACCCTGTTTTCCATGTGTCGCCTGTGTTTGGTGAAAAAAACGGGCGATTTAAACTGTGTCCAGATATTTTTGTGATTTTCTCCTGATTCAGCTCTTGATTATGCGATCTTTGGCCCCCATATCCAGCTCATGCAAATTATCCATCTACAACCGATTTCCGGAGTAAACAATGAGCGTTGAAGCGAGTAAAGAAACCCTCGAATTTCAGACCGAGGCGCGTCAGATCCTGCATCTGATGACCCACTCCCTGTATTCCAACAAGGAGATATTTCTGCGAGAGCTGATCTCCAATGCCTCCGACGCCTGCGACAAGCTGCGTTTCGAGGCACTGAAGGATGACAGCCTGTATGAAGACAACCCCGATCTGTCCATCCTGGTTGAGTTCGACAAGGATGCCAAAACCATCACCATTAGTGATAACGGCATCGGCATGAACCGTCAGGAAGTTATCGACAATATCGGCACCATTGCCAGTTCCGGCACGAAGAAGTTTCTCGAGGCGCTGACCGGTGATCAGGCCCAGGACGCCCAGATGATCGGCCAGTTCGGCGTCGGTTTCTATTCCAGCTTTATCGTTGCCGACAAAGTGGTGCTGGAAACCCGCCGCGCCGGCGACAGCGCTGAACACGGTGTGCGCTGGGAGTCCGACGGCGAGGGCAGTTTTTCCCTGGAAACCATCGAAAAGCCCGAGCGAGGCACCCGCGTTATCCTGCACCTGAAAGACGGTGAGGAAGAGTTTGCCGATGCTTTCCGCCTGAAAAATATTATCAGGCAGTACTCCGACCATATTTCCATTCCGATCATGATGCCCGAGGAGGAGCGTGATGATAAGGGTGAGGTGGTCAAGGACGAGGACGGTAATCCTGTCATCAAGCTGGAGCGTATCAATACGGCCTCGGCGCTGTGGACGCGTGACAAGAGCGAGATTACCGACGAGGAATACAAGGAGTTCTACAAGCATGTCAGCATCGATTTTGCCGATCCGCTGGCCTGGGTGCATTCGCGCGTGGAAGGCAACCAGAGCTACACTTCGTTGTTCTTTATTCCGACCAATCCGCCGTTCGATCTGTTCGACCGGGACCACAAGCGCGGTGTAAAGCTCTACGTGAAACGCATTTTCATTATGGACGATGCCGAGCACCTGATGCCGAATTACCTGCGCTTTGTTCGCGGTATTGTTGATTCGGACGACCTGCCGCTGAACGTGTCACGTGAAATCCTGCAGCAGAACAAGGTCATCGACCGCATTCGCGGCGCTTCCGTGAAGAAGATCCTCGGTCTGCTGGAAAACATGCAGAAAAACGAGCCGGAAAAATACGCGACCTTCTGGAAAGCCTTCGGCCAGGTGCTGAAAGAAGGTCCGATCGAGGATGCGGCCAACAAGGAGCGTATCGCCAAGCTGTTGTGGTTCGCC
>DRLE01000094.1 GCA_011051475.1 Gammaproteobacteria bacterium | reverse complement strand
TGAGGTGTCACAAAATATTACAGCGGGTCTTTTGTTTGTAAGCGATTGATAAATTTGTGAATAATCGGAAAAGCTATGCGTCTGTAATCAGGCGGGCCTCCAGGCTGTCAGAAATTTTATCAGTTATGGCAGACCAGGGTTTTCTGGCGCAAATGAAAACCCAATAAAAACAGTGCCTTGCGTTGCCCTTTAAACGTGGTATAAAAATTGCATCATTATTTAATGCTATAATAACAAGTACTGTTTGGGGGATACGGACATGTTTAAAATCAAATCGATAGTGGCGCTGGTGATACTATTCTTTGCTGCCGGCTCGTCAGCCATGCCGATATCTGTACAGGATAACGGAGGTGGCTGGAACAAGAGTGGCTACACTGCGCCTGGTTCTTTTATCCTGTCGGGAAATTTGAATGGCTCTGCATTTCAGAAGTCTTTTTACCGGCCTGATTACAAGTTTATAAACTTCCGTTCTGATAAGGTCCGTCCTCCCCGTAGAGTTGCTCGTGATCAGATCTGGCAGTGGATGAATGGCGGTGGTTTTGACGGTCACAGGGGCGACTGGTTTCCAGGTGATATCAAATGGCGGGATGTTCCAGAGCCGGGTATGCTGGGATTGCTGGCCATCGGTCTGCTGGGACTGGGTTTTTCACGTCGTAACACAAAAGCCTGACGCGCTACAGCAGGCAATGAATAAAAAAGCCCGCTTTTGCGGGCTTTTTTTACGGGCATGCTTTATTGCAGAGATGCCTGATGCCGCAGTGGCGCTGCCAGTACATAACTACACAGAGCGGGTTACCAAACCGCCTGTTCAAGGTTTCGGGCTTGTAACGTAGAGCATGCAACTTATAAGGCGTTCTGCGTTTTATACGTAGCGCGCCAGTTTTTTCGGATACAGCGAGTCCACCGTACCGACGATCTTTTCATCCGGCTTGTAGGCAATGGTCGGGTCCTTGGCGGGGTAATCCATGCTGTACAGAAAATGGCGCATGCAGTTGATGCGGGCGCGTTTCTTGTCATCTGATTTCACCACTACCCAGGGCGCATCGGCGGTATCGGTATGGAAGAACATGCTGCGTCTTGCCTCGGTGTAGTCATCCCACTTGTCCAGTGATTCCAGGTCGATCGGGCTGAGTTTCCAGTGTTTCAGCGGATCGTGTGAGCGTGAATGGAAGCGGCGAAGCTGTTCGTGGCGGCTGACCGAAAACCAGTACTTGCGCAGAATCATGCCGGAATTGACCAGCATGCGCTCGAGTTCGGGTACGGTGCGCAGAAACTCCAGGTGTTCCTCGGGACTGCAGAAGTGCATGACCCGTTCAACGCCGGCGCGGTTGTACCAGGAGCGGTCAAAGAACACGATTTCGCCATTGGTTGGCATCTGTTCGATATAGCGCTGGAAGTACCACTGGCCGAGTTCACGTTCATTGGGTTTTTCCAGTGCAACCACATGCGCGGAGCGCGGGTTGAGGTGCTCCATAAAGCGCTTGATGGTACCACCCTTGCCGGCCGCGTCACGCCCTTCAAAGAAGCCGGCAATGCGTTTCTGCTCTTCCTTGACCCAGACCTGCACCTTGAGCAGCTCTGCCTGCAGCAGCTGTTTTTCGTGTTCATACTCTTTGGTGCTGATTTTTTCGGGATAGGGGTATTCGCCCAGTTCGTAGCTGACCCTGAGCAGCTCTGAAGCCGAGATAATATCGGGCGATGCCAGCACCTTTTCAGGATCAGACATGTCGGCCAGTATTTCTTTCAGGTCTTTCTTGCTGCGTTTGCCGGTGCTGCTTTTTTTTGTTGCGGTTTTGTCTACGGTGGTGTTTTTAGTGTCCATAGTTTTTACCTGGTGTTTGTGAGCTTGTAAACCAATCAGTGTAGCACCAATAATTAGCCTGTTTTTTGACAGGGGTCATAAACGCAGCCAAAAGCTGTTGCCCCCTGGTGTCGTTTGATATAGTCATAATGACTGTTTCGAGCAATAAAAAAACCCGGCAAAGGCAATGCTTTAACCGGGTTTTATCTGGTGTGTACAGGCGATCTATTTGATCTTGGATTCCTTGTACATCACATATTTACGAACCACCGGATCGAATTTCTTCATTTCCAGTTTTTCAGGCATGGTACGTTTGTTTTTGGTCGTGGTGTAGAAGTGACCGGTGCCTGCAGATGAGACCATTTTGATTTTATCGCGCATAATAGTTCCTCTTAAACCTTCTCGCCACGGGCACGCATTTCTGCCAGAACCGTGTCGATACCTTTCTTGTCGATAATGCGCATGCCTTTGGCGGATACACGCAGTTTAACGTGGCGGTTTTCACTTTCCACCCAGAAGCGATGGCTGTGCAGATTCGGCAGGAAACGGCGACGTGTTTTGTTGTGAGCATGGGAAACGTTATTACCGGCTACCGGACGTTTTCCTGTGACCTGACATACTCTGGACATTGTCATAACTCCAAAAAATAAGGCCTCTAACAAGGCCTGGATAATTAAGGCATACAAGGCACGCGCGCAAAACGCAGGCCTTTAAAAATTGAGCCGGCAATTCTAGCGGAGAATCGGGCCGGTAGCAAGCCTCGAACGACATGAATTTGCGAGCGCATAGCGCTAGCTCGCAAATTCGTTACGCCGTTCGTATTTCGTGGTTCGTTATTCGTAAAAAAATACAAGCGCCAGGATCATTAGGTGTTGTTGACGAATAACGAACCACGAAAAACGAAAAACACGGTTTTTTCTGTATAATGACCATTTGCAGAACAATATACGGAGCGGTGGGGTGTCGCAAGACATTGTATTTATTGAAGATTTACGCATAGAAACCATTATTGGCATCTATGACTGGGAGCGTGAAGTCAAACAGACCGTGGCGCTGGATATTGAAATGTCCTCGGACAATACCCGCGCCGCCGCCACCGAGAAAATCGAGGATGCGCTCAATTACAAGGCGGTGGCCAAGCGCCTGATCGCCTTTACCGAGGAAAGCCGTTTTCAGCTGGTGGAAACCCTGGCCGAGCGCCTGGCCGCGATTATTCTCGAAGAGTTTGATGTTCCCTGGTGCCGGTTGAAGTTGCGCAAGCTGGGCGCGGTAACCGGTTCGCGTTCGGTAGGCGTGGTCATTGAGCGTCAGAGGGCCGGAACCGGGAAAGAAACCTCCGCGACAGGCGGGCAGGAAGACTGATATGGCCACGATCTTTATCAGTCTGGGCAGCAATATCGAGCGTGAAAAACACACCCGCGCCGGGGTGGAAGCCCTGCAGAAGGCATTTGGCAAGCTGCGCCTGTCTTCTGTGTATGAAAGCGAAGCCGTCGGTTTTAAGGGTGATGCCTTTTATAATATGGTGATTGCCTGTGACACCGGGTTGCCGGTGCATGAGGCCAATGCGGTTTTGCGGGCGATTGAAGATGCCCACGGGCGTGATCGCAGCGGCCCGAAGTTCTCCTCGCGGACGCTCGACCTTGATCTGCTGCTGTATGACGACCTGGTGCTGGATGAAAACGGCCTGGTGCTGCCGCGCGGCGAAATCCTGAAAAACGCCTTTGTGCTCTGGCCGCTGGCGGAAATTGCGCCGGATCGAGTGCATCCGCAGGCCGGTAAACGTTACGCCGAACTCTGGCAGGCCTTCGATAAAAGCCGGGAGAACCTGCAACCCATACCCTTCAGTTTTCCGAGCATTGCAGGTTCATTATAATGGCCAGCGATGCCATTGCCTGCGATATTTTTGTCGATATTTCCGGCACCGACTGTGCCGTGCCTTTTTCAAAGCTGAGCGAGGCACTGGAAATCCTGCAACCCGGGCAGACCCTGATGGCAGTGTCGAAAAAGCAGGCCTTGCAGAGCGATATTCCGGCCTTTTGCCGGCAGCGCGGCCTGAAGTTGCTGGACCAGGGTGAAACACAGGACGGGTATTATTTTCTGATTCAGCTGGAAAGCTGATGTTCTGCTGCAGGGCCTGTTCCGGCGGCCAGCCGGTTTATTGACTCCCCGGGCTGACCTTGTCGGCGAGAAAATCAATCATGCTTTTCACCTTCTGCGGCACAAAGCGCCGCTCCGGATAGATAACGTGAATATCGTAGGTGGTGGGCCTGTGGTCGGGCAGTATCGGTTTTAGTCTGCCGTCCTTGAAAAACGGCGGCGTGTACCATTCGCACAGTACCGAAATCCCCAGTCCCGCCACGGTGGCATCACACAGCGCCTCGTGGCTGCTGGCCTTGAAGCGCCCGCTGACCCTGACCGATTCATCGCCTTCCTGCATACTGTTGAAATACCAGATATCCGGCGTTTTCTGCAGCGAGTAGAGCAGGCAGTTGTGTTTGACCAGGTCGGCGGGTTTTTTCGGACGGCCGTGTTTGACCAGATATTCCGGGCTGGCGACCACCACGCGCGGACTGCTGCCGATCTTTTTTGCGATCAGCGAGGAGTCGGCCAGCGGGCCGATGCGAATCGCCAGATCGATCCCTTCTTTCACCAGGTCGACATAATCATCGTCGAACAGCAGGTCGATGCTGATATCCGGATAGGCATCAAAGAACTCGTTGAGATAGGGCAGGATAAAGGTGCGGCCGAAAGCCGTGCTGGTGGAGATGCGCAGGGTGCCGGTGGGCTTGATCTTGCCACGGCCGATGCTGGCTTCGGCCTCCTGGAAATCATTGAGGATACGGATACAGTGCTGGTAGTACTCCTCGCCGGCCTCGGTCAGCTGTACCGAGCGGGTGCTGCGGTTGAGCAGCTTGGTGCCCAGACGTTCCTCCAGCGCGGCAATATGCTTGCTGACGGTGGACTGGGACATATTGGTCTCGCGTGCCACGGCCGAAAAATTTCTGGCTTCTACAACGCGGCGAAACACAGCCATACTGTGCATTACGTCCATTCAGGTCTCCCTCAGGCAACTGTTGCCACTGGTATTGATTCGGGCTCTATTGATTCCGCTGTGGAATAACTAATATTCCAATAAAAACCTTAACTTATGCCAAAAGATTAGTCTAACGTAAGGGCAATGTGAATCATAGCCTGAAAAAACAGCGGGAAGAAAGGTGAAATACAAGACTTATTCTTAAAGGAGATAAATAATGAAACAGTCTATGATTGGCAGCAAGGCCCTGCGCATGACTTTTTAACCATCGCGGTGCTGATTATGGTCGGTATCTGGCTCAGTGGCTTTAACCCGGTTCACTGGCTGTGGTATCTGCCGGCGGGCTTTCTGGCATTTGCCGCACTGACCGGCATCTGCCCGGGTCTGATTATCAATAAAATCCTGCTCAGGGAGAATCTGGCCAGGGATGATCTGGCCAGGGAAAATAACTGATCATCAC
The DNA here is from genome assembly GCA_011051475.1 of Gammaproteobacteria bacterium. Taxonomy (GTDB): domain Bacteria; phylum Pseudomonadota; class Gammaproteobacteria; order SZUA-229; family SZUA-229. The sequence goes on along the minus strand of DRLE01000094.1, from coordinate 9,366 downwards.
GGGAACAGGAGGAAAAACGATGAGTGAGCTAATGCCGGACCAGGTGCCGGAGAAATGGGGCGATATTTCCGGCGCCTATGCAAAGATTTTCGAACCACTGACCGCGCAGTTCGCCGAAGAGGTGCTGGACAGGGTGCAGCCGAAAACCGGCGAGCGCCTGCTGGACGTTGCTGCCGGCACCGGCTATTTCAGCCTGGCGGCGGCGAAAAAAGGCGCCGATGTACTGGCCACCGATTTTTCCGAAGGCATGGTGAAGCATCTGCAGCAGCGTATCGATGACGAGCTGATACATAATATCCAGGCGAAGGTGATGAACGGTGAGGCGCTGTCGGTGGATGATGCCAGCTTTGATATCAGTACCTCGATAGTCGGCCTGATCTTCTTTCCCGATATCGACCAGGGCTTTGCCGAACTGAAGCGGGTGCTCAAGCCCGGTGGGCGCTGCGCCGTGGTGTGCTGGGACTTCCCGGAAAATTTCGATATGATGAAACTGCTCAGGCAGGCCATAGCCGATGCCGTTCCCGATTTTGAAATGCCGACGCAAACCCCGGTATGGGCCAGGTTGTGCGGAACCGCGGCGCTGAAAGAAAAATTCGAGCAGGCCGGTTTCAGGCGGGTGGATGTGTATTGCCACCATGGCCGGCTGAAGATCGATTCACCCGAGGAGTTCTGGACGGCCTTTATTGCCTCCTCGCCACCCATGCATGCACTGTTCCAGTCGCTGGGAGAAGATAATACCCGCCTGGCCGGTAATGCCTTTGTACGCCTGGTCAGCGATGGCAGTTACGGTCAGCCACCGGTGCTGAAAGCCACGGCCTGTATCGGTATTGCCTATAATGAGCCCGAGGAAAGTTTATGAGTACACAGAATATCAGTATGCTGGACAAATCGGTGCAGCTTGAAATCAGCAGCCGTGCCGAGCAGGAACTGGCGCGGCGCGCTTCGCCGTTGCGCGTGGAAATGGAGCTTTATTTCAGCTGCCTGATCAGAAAGCAGGTGCGTATTCGTGATGAACTCGATCAGCGTTTTGCGGTAAAGGTGTCCGATGCGCTGGAAATCGGTTTCCGGCCGGTGATGACCAAGGCCTGCAGCGTCAGCTCCTGCGATGACGGCAAACCACCACTGAGCGATTTTCCCATCGAGAAGCCCGAGTCCTATATTCCGCACTGGCTGAAGCTGGATTTCAAAAAAGGTGAGTTTGTCGGCGAGTTCGGGTATTAAAAACGGGTTGTAAGTTGTATGTTTTAAGTGGCAGGTTTTTACTTATTTAAAACATACAACTTATAACGTCTTTAATGTATCGACTCTTTTTTCTGGCACTGCTGCTGCCGGCACTGGCAACGGCTGAAGAAGCCTGGAATACCGGCTGGCGGCTCAGTATTGATAATGACCTGTGGACCGGGCGAAGCACCGACCGTGATTATACCGGCGGTATCGGTCTGACGCTGTCCGGCGCCAGGGCGGCGCGGTACCCGGTGAGTATCGATGGCTGGCGGGCAGGCCTCGACCGTCTGCTGGGCTTTTCCGGGCTGAATGCGCAGGCGGAAAACCTGCAGTTTCACAGCCAGCAGTACGGCATGATGCTGTTTACCCCCGAGGATATCGACAGCAGTGAGCCGCTGTACAATGACCGTCCCTATGCCAGCCTGTTTTTTCTTTCCAACAGTGCGTTTACGGTTTTGCCTGACCGGGCAACGGCCTATGTTTCCCGCCTGACAGTGGGTTTTCTCGGGCTTGACCTGGCCGAGAACGTGCAGGGTTTTCTGCATGACATGACGGATTCCGATGTGCCCAATGGCTGGAGCAACCAGGTCTCGGCCGGCGGTGAGCCCACGGCCATGCTGAGCTATGCGGTGCAGAACCGGCTGTACGCATCGAAACGACAGCAGCTGAAACTGTCGTACGAGGCCAATGCCGGTTTTATTACCGATGTGAATGCAGGCATCAGCTGGCGCTGGGGGCGTATCCACACGCCGTGGTGGCAGTTCAATCCCTCACAGTCAAAATACATCCAGCAGTCCATGCCGGTGTTTGGCGGACCGCAGAGCGCCGGCGAAATGTTTGTCTGGGCCGGCGCTCGTCTGAATGCGCGCCTTTACAATGCCTTTCTGCAGGGACAGTTTCGTGACAGCAAGGTCACCATCAGCCGGCAGGATATGCAATGGCTGGTAGCCGAATACTGGCTGGGCGCCAGCCTTGCGCTTGGCCGGAAAAACAGGGCAAGCGTTTTTCTGCGCGGTCATAGCGATGAGTTCAGGGGTGAAAATGCACGTCACGCGGCCTGGGTCGGCCTGGTTTTCTCACGGGCTTATTGATACGCCAGGGCGGACATGTTCCGGTATAATGCCAGAAATCCGCCCATTGACAACAATACTATCCTGCGAAATGAAAAAAATCCTTTCACTGTTTCTGCTGTTTATTCTGCTGTCATGCAATCTGCCCGCTCTGGCGGGTGATGACGATGATTCGGTGAACCTTAAAGACATCGAGAAGATGTCGAAACAGCTGAAGGTGATCAGCAAAAAGCTCAGGCGCGGGGAGTTTACCGAAAATGACCTGTCCAGCTGGACCAAACTGACCATCAAGATGAAGGGCGCGGCTTCACTGTGCGTGTCAGATACGCAGTCTCACCTTGAAGAGCTGAAGAAAATCATTGAAGGCCTGGGTGAAAAGGTAAAGGGTGAAGACCCTGAAGTCACCCGCAAGCGCATGGCCTATATCAAGCAGCAGCAGGACCTGGACAAGCGTCTGGCGAAATGCAATCTGTTCGTGGTGAACAGCAGTGAAGTTGCTGATCATGTCAGCAAGGCCGAGAAGTCCTTTTTCAAAGAGAAGTACCTGGCCAGGTCTCCTACGATTATCGAGTTGACGCAGGAGTATCTGAAAAACCCGACCGGTATTATTATTGACTCGGGAACCTTTATTTTCAAATCGTCCGGTATTTCCCGGATAGACAAGGTTGACCTGTCAGTCAGCATCGTGGCGATTATTATCAGTATTCTGCTGGCGCTATGGCTGCGCCGGCGACTGTTTGCGATGGAAAGCCGGCGGCAGTGGCAGGATGATTATACCGAGAACCTGTTGCGCGCCATACTGACGACGACAGCGGCCTATCTTCCGTATATTACCGGTGCGGGAGCGGCTGCGATCGCGGCCTATGTCGTCACTATGGAAGCCGGGAAGACCCTGTTTATTACCCAGTTTTTTACCGCGCTGACGGTTTATTTTGCGTCTGTATTGCTTATCCGCATGATCTTCTCGCCAGTGCCGCCGGCGAAACAGTTTATTTCCTTTACGCCGAATATCGCTCAGAGCCTGGCCAGGCGCCTGAAGGTGCTGGCCGTTCTTGCGCTGATCGGCTATCTCGCTTTTTATACCGTCTTTGCCGAGAGCATCGTTGAGAACAACCTGCTGCTGATGCGCAATGTTTTCTCGCTGGTGTTTGTACTGAACCTGGTGTGGACCCTGCAGGTGATTATCAGCTCGCCGAAGTTTCCGCGGCTGCGTTATATCGCCATGCTGGTAATTGTGATTCTGGTGTTGTCTGTGATCGCCGAGTGGTCAGGTTATCGCAACCTCGCGTATGAGACGAGGCGCAGTGTGCTGTACATGTTTATCGTGTTTATGCTTTTCGTTGGCGTGTCCAACCTGTTTCGGGATTTGTTCAACGCGATCGATGAAGGCACTTATGCCTGGTGCCGGCGTATTCATCGGACACTGGGCGTGGAAAAAGGTGAAACCGTACCCGGGCTGATCTGGTTGCGCTTTCTGATGTCGGTTGTTATCTGGGGAGGTTTCGCCATTCTGTTTATCAATGCGGTTGATTACAGTGGCAGTATTCTGGCACAGGTAACCAGTTACCTGATCAACGGTTTTACTATCGGTAATTTCCATATCATTCCCAGTCGTATTCTGCTGGCGCTGCTGGTGTTTGGTCTTGTGCTGATTCTCTCCAGCTGGCTGCGCTCACAGATGGAAAGTAACTGGTTAAGGATGACCGGTATGGCACCGGGCGCGCGCGACGCGCTGGTTACCATACTGGGTTACGTCATGTTCGTGATTGCATTAATGGCGGGGCTTTCGGTTGCCGGTTTCGACTTCGGTAATATCGCCATAATAGCCGGCGCGCTTTCGGTTGGTATCGGTTTCGGCCTGCAGAATATCGTCAATAACTTCGTATCCGGCCTTATCCTGCTGTTCGAGCGTCCTATCCGCAAGGGTGACTGGATTATGGTGGGTGAGACCGAGGGCGTGGTCAAGGAGATACAGATCCGTTCCACACGCATACAGACATTCGACCGTTCGGATGTGATTGTGCCCAACTCCGAACTGATTTCCAACCAGGTCACCAACTGGGTGCTTTCCAGCCAGAGCGGCCGCGCCATTATTCCTGTGGGCGTGGCCTATGGCAGCGACACCGAACAGGTACGTGATATTCTGTTGCAGGTGGCCGAGGAAAATGAAAACGTGATGAAATCAGGCAGTTTTCCCAAACCGCGTGTATTGTTCAGGGAGTTCGGCGACAGTTCACTGAATTTTGAACTGCGCGTTTTTCTGCACAATGTCGATAACCGCCTGAGTGTGGTCAGCGACCTTAACTTTGCTATCGACAAGGCGTTCAGGGAGGCGGGCATCGAGATCCCGTTCCCGCAACGTGATCTTCACATTAAAAGCATGCCTGACAATGTTTCATTCAAGGGCGACAACGAAGAACAACCATAAAGAGGATATTCCATGAACCGTTTTTATAATTCATTGCTGATACTGGCAACCATGCTGCTACTGGCGTCCTGCGTGACAGAAACCGTGGAAACCACACCGCGCATGAAATTTTCTGAAACGGCCGTTATTTCCGTGCAGGATCCGCACAGTACGATAAAGAAAGGTTCAACAATAGCCTGGCTGCCGGATGCGGTCATGTTCTACAAGGACGAGCGTATGAAAAACTCCAGTATCCGTAAACTGCTGGAGCAGGAAATCGAGAAAAACGTAAAAGCACGGGGACTAACCCTGGTTGAGTCGGTGTCGGGCGCGCGTTATGCCGTAGCCTATACTGCGGCGCTGGAATCCGCACTGGATGATACCGATATTATCCGTCGTTTCGGCCTGTTACCGGGCAATACCCAGATACCGGACGGTGATGCCAATGTGGAAAAGGGAACGCTGATTGTCTATATCTTTGACAACAGCAATAATGAGGTGGTCTGGCGCAGTGCAGCCCAGGTCGGCGTGCATTTCGATATGCCGATGGAAAAACGCAAGCAGCGCATACAGCGTATTCTTGCGGAAATGTTTATGACGCTGGAGGTTGCTGAATAAAAAAGCCGGGTGTTGTTGCAGGTCTTGCCTGTTTTTTTAGCCGCAAAACAATCACATACCGCTCATGCTCCCTGCCTGCATGAATGCAGGCAGGGAATGCGAAAGACGCGAAAAAAGCACAAACTGTTTCTGTTTTTCTTTGCGTCTTTTGCGTTCTTTGCGGCGAAAGGTTTTTTCTGTTGTTCTTTCAGTCTTCCAGCTTGATCTTGATCAGCAGTCCGTCTTCGCGGACCTTGATTTCGTATTCACGCCCGTCCAGCATTTTTCCTTCCAGTTCGTAAACAACGGTTTCGCCTTTGGTTTCCTTCTCGGCTTCGGTCAGTGAAATGCCGGGCAGGGTGCTTTGTACGATCTCGATAATATTGGCCGGAACCTGGTTAAGCTCGATGTCTTCCTCTTTTTTACCGTCGCAGGCACTGATTAGCAGCATAGCGGGCAGGATAATGGAAAGGGTGATTGATTTTTTCATGAGGTTTCCTCGGTTATATATGAATGCTGCGGCCGCCATCAACCGCGATGACCTGGCCGGTGATATAGTCCGCGTCGCGTGCCAGAAACACAATGGTTTTGGCAATGTCTTCCGGTGTTCCGGGCCTTTTCAGCACGGTGCGCTCCAGGATCAGGGTCTTGGTGTGCTCCGGCATGTCGTTCTCCGGCCAAAGAATGGCGCCGGGAGCAACGCCGTTTACCCGCACAGCAGGTCCCATTTCCTTGGCCAGAGACTGTGTGATCATGGCAAGGCCCGCCTTGGCAGCACAGTAAACAGTGTGGTCCTTCATCGGTCGCATGCCATGTATATCCAGCATATTAACAATATTGCCATTGACCGCATTCAGATATGGCATGGCGGCCTGAGCGAGGAACAGGGGAGCTTTCATATTGCTGTTAACCAGGTTGTCCCAGTCGGAAAGGCTGATTTTTCCCAGCGGTGTCGGGTAGAAACTCGAGGCATTATTGACCAGCAGATCAAGGCGCTGCCAGCACTGGTATGCCTGCTCGATGGCCAGATTGTAAATCGTTTCGTCATTCAGGTCGGCCTGTATGACCCTGGCAGAATCCGCGCGCAGTGCGTTCAGTTCAGCGGCGAGTTCATTGGCGGCCTGTTGCGACAGGCGGCAATGAATAACCACATTATAGCCGGTCGCGTGCAGTGCGCGCGTTGTGACCGCGCCTATGCGTTTTGCGGCGCCCGTAATAAGGGCGACCTTGATTCCGGTTTCTGTCACCGCATCATTTGCGTTAGAATGGCTCATCAGGATAGTCCCTGGTTATCTATTGTGTACTGACACGCCATATTCGCATATATCACCCGACGGTTAAACCTTTGCAGCCCCCTTCGACAGACAGCCTCCGAACAGATTGTCTTCCTGAGCCGGAAGTGGAAGCTCGCCGGCGCAGCCGGCAGCTGGTGCAGAAGATCTGTGCGGCCTGTGATGCCGCTCAGGGTGCGATACGGTTTTATGATTATATGAATATGGCATTGTATGAGCCGGGACTGGGTTACTACAGTGGCGGCCTGCACAAGTTTGGCAAGGCCGGTGATTTTATTACCGCACCGGAAGTCTCGCCGCTGTTCGGGCAGTGTCTTGCCAGTCAGATTGCCGAAATCAGCCGGCAGTTTGCCAGCGAAAATCCTGATCCGGTCTGTTTGCTTGAACTGGGGGCCGGCAGTGGCAGGCTGGCGGTGGATATACTGCAGCGCCTTGAACAGCTTGGCTGTCTTCCCGAAACATACTATATCCTTGAGCTGAGTGCCGAGCTGCAACAGCGACAGCGTCAGCTGCTGGAAGCAGCGGTGCCTCAGCTTATGTCACGCATCGTCTGGCCGGTGAGTATTGAGCAGGTGGCTGCTAACAGCAATATGGTTATTGTCGCCAACGAGGTGCTGGATGCCATGCCGCTGGAAATCTTCAGGTTTAACGCCGGGCAGGCCGAGAGCCTCAATATCAACTGCAGTGAAGGGCATCTGCGCCCGCAGTTTGTGTTGGCAGATGATGAGGTGTGCAGTTACCTTGATGCCGTTTCGCAGCGCAGTGGGGTGGTTTTTTCTGATGGCTACCAGTCCGAGTTCAACCCGGCGATACAGGGCTGGCTGCAGACGCTTGAGGAACGGTTCGCGCGACTGGTCATGCTGCTGATCGATTACGGTTATAACGAGCAGGAGTATTACCACCCCGAGCGTGCTGAAGGCACCCTGATGTGCTATTACCGTCATCGTGCGCACAGTGACTTTCTGTGGTGGCCGGGCCTGCAGGATATTACCGCTTATGTTAACTTTACCGATGTCGCCTATAGCGCGGATGCTGTGGGTTTGACAGTTTCAGGCTATACTACACAGGCAGCGTTTCTGCTGGCCAACGGCCTGTCGGAGCTGCATGCGCAGCAGGTAAGCGATGATCTGCAGCAGCAGATAAAACTTTCCCAGCAGATAAAAACCCTGACGCTGCCCTCGGAAATGGGCGAGCGCTTCAAGGTGATGGCGCTGACCAAAGGCTATGATGAGCCTTTAAGCGGGTTTTCCATGCTGGACCTGCGTAACAGGCTGTAAATCAATACAGCGGATTAAAAGTTGTAAATTTCAAGTTGCAAGTAAAAGCTTGAGGCGTATAACTTAAAACATACAACTTAAAACTGTGTTCCTATGGATATCATACAAATCATTGTCCTTGCCCTGGTGCAGGGGCTGACCGAATTTCTTCCCATTTCCAGTTCTGCACATTTGATCCTGGTGCCGATACTGACCGGTTGGGAGGATCAGGGGCTTGCCTTCGATGTGGCGGTACATGTTGGTACCTTGAGTGCGGTCGTGTTTTATTTTCGACGCGAAATCAGCACCATGTTTCTGGCCTGGCTGGCGTCGCTGAAAGGGCGACACAGCGAAGACAGCCGTCTTGCCTGGGGAGTGCTGATTGGTACGGTTCCGGTTGGCATTGTCGGTTTACTGTTCAAGGATTATATTGCCGATAACCTGCGAACCGAGCTGGTTATTGCCATTACCACGATACTGTTTGCCCTGCTGCTGTGGTATGCGGACTGGTCAGGCAAGCGCGCGCGGGATGAGCATACACTGGGCTGGAAGGATATTATTATTATCGGCTGTGCCCAGGCCGTGGCCCTTATCCCCGGCACTTCACGCTCGGGCATTACCATTACTGCCGGCCTTATGCTGGGTCTTACCGCAAAAGCATCGGCACGTTTTTCTTTTCTGCTGTCTATTCCGGTCATTGTGCTGGCGGGCGGGCTGGAGACACTGGATTATCTCCAGGTTGCCAGTGCCAGTGATATCAATGACCTTTTGATCGGTGCGCTGATATCGGGTGTCAGCGCCTATCTGTGTATCAGCGTGTTTCTTAAACTGCTGGAGCACATGGGTATGACGCCTTTCGTTATCTATCGCCTGATTCTTGGCGCAGTCCTTCTGGGCCTCTACCTGTAATGGAGTTTCCGAAGCCCGACCCCGATCTGAAACTGCGCTTCCTCTGGCTGGGGATCGGCTATGCCCTGGTGTTGCTGGTGGTATTTATGTCACTGACCAGTAGCCCTATCGATATGGGAGAGCTGTTTCCCTATGAAGACAAGGTTTATCATGCCTTTGCCTATTTCACCCTGATGGCATGGTTCGGGCAGATATATCATGATCGGTTCCAGCGCAATATGATTGCTTTTGTGTTCATCTTTATGGGTGTCTTACTGGAGTACCTGCAGAGCTTTGATCCCAACCGTATGGCCGAGTTTGCCGATATGGTGGCCAATACTACGGGTGTAGCACTGGGTTTCTGGCTGGCATTGGGGCCATTGCGTAATACCTTGCTGAATTTCGAGCGGGTGATATTTAGAAACTGAGTATGTTTTTTATCCGCAAATGAACGCTAATAAACGCAAATTTCTTTCAGGGGAGTTTGGTTGTTTACAGCATGACAAACCTTATACGCATTCACTGAATATGAGAATACAGTGATTAAATGACATTTGCGTTTATTAGCGTTCATTTGCGGATAAAAAAACATACTCAGTTTCTAAATACCACCCGCTCGAAATTCAGCAAGG
>DRLE01000093.1 GCA_011051475.1 Gammaproteobacteria bacterium | reverse complement strand
TCTTTATGTTCATTGCCGGCGCCGGCGCCATTGTGCTGTTCTTTATTATTATCTTCCTGCGCGAACCCAGCGGCCAGATGGCGGAAGTCATGCCCGACGGCACCGTGGAAATGATCGATGTGACCTAAAAGCATTATTCACCACGGAGGACACAGAGGTCACAGAGTTTTTTACTTATCTGTCATTACTTCGCTGCGCTCGCAATGACAAGAAAGCAAAATAAATAATCTCTGTGACCTCTGTGTCCTCTGTGGTGAAAAAACATTCCCTGCGGTCCCTGTTTTTTTTACCCCCGGATACGGTACGATACGCCCATGCCATCACAGCTTAAAATCAGCCTCGGCCAGTCCTCCGACAAGGGCATCAAGGAACGCAACGAGGATTTCTACGGCGCCTACCTGCCGGATGATTCCACCCTGGACACCAAGGGTATTGCCGTGGCCATTGCCGACGGCATGGGCAGTTGCGCCAATGCGCAGGAAGCGTCCGAGCACTGCGTCAAGGGGTTTCTCAATGACTACTTCAGCACGCCGGAGACCTGGTCGGTCAAGTCGTCCGGCGCAAAAGTGCTTACCGCCATTAATAACTGGCTGCTGAGCAAGGGTGACAAGGACTTCGGCAATGGCATGGTTACCACCTTCAGCGCACTGGTGCTGAAATCGACCACCGCGCATATTTTCCATGTCGGTGATTCGCGCATTTACCGTTATCGCCCGCATGGAAGTGGTGGCGACCTGGAACAGCTGACAGCCGATCACCGGGTGTGGATTTCGCAGGAAAAGAACTATCTCAGCCGCGCCATGGGCATCGATTTCCATCTCGACATCGATTATAAAACCGTGGCCATGGAAACCGGCGACATCTACATTATGACCACCGACGGTGTGCATGACTATCTCGGTGATGCCGAGATCAAACAGCTGATGCAGTCATCCGCCTCGCTGGATGTCATTGCCGACAGCATTGTCGCCCGTGCGCTGGAGGCGAAAAGCCACGACAATGTCACCTGCCAGCTGGTGCGCGTCGACGAACTGCCCAGCCAGGACGCCAACGAGGTTTTCAACGACCTTACCCGTCTGCCGTTTCCGCCGCCCATGGGTCCGGGCATGACCATCGACGGTTATGAGATTCTCGATGAAATTCACGCCAGCACTACCTCGCAGCTGTACAAGGTTCGCGATAAAGAGACCGGCGAGCTGTTTATGATGAAAACACCGTCGGTCAACTATGCCGACGACCCTGCCTATATCGAACGTTTCTATATGGAAGAATGGGCCGGCAAGCGCATCGATAATGATTCGGTGCTGCGCATTTTCGAACCGAAGCGTCAGCGCAACTTCCTCTACTTTATTATGGAGTATATCGAGGGCAAGACGCTGAAGGACTGGATACGCGAGAACCCGTTGCCCGACATTCACGAAGTGACCGAGCTGACCAACAAGATTATTGCCGGTCTGCGCGCCTTCCATCGCATGGAAATGCTGCACCGCGACCTGAAACCCGAAAACATTATGCTGACCAGTGACGGCCAGGTGAAAATCATCGACTTCGGATCGGTGAAAATTGCCGGCGTACAGGAAATCAGCACGCCGGTGGAACGCCTGGAACTGCTCGGCACCAAAAACTATACCGCGCCGGAATACCTGCTGGGCATGCAGGGCAGCAACCGTTCGGACATTTTCTCCCTGGGCGTGCTGGTCTACCAGATGCTCACCGGTGAACTGCCCTACGGCGATCAGCTCACGCGCAAGCTCAACTGGCGCACTCTGAACAAGATAAAATATATCAGCGCTATCAACTACAACCCAATGATTCCGCTGTGGCTGGACGGCGCCCTGGAAAAGGCGGTGAAAACCGATTACCGCCAGCGCTATGATACCTTCTCCGAGTTCTTCTATGACCTCACTCATCCCAACCCGGCCTTTATGAAAAACAGCGCGCCGCTGCTCGAACGCAATCCCACGCGCTTCTGGCAAATTACAAGTGGCGTGCTGCTGGCCGGCAATCTGGCCTGGCTGCTGGTCTGGCTTGCCTGAGCACAATGAATGCGTCAGCAAACATCAGCGCAATTATTCTGGCCGGTGGCGAGGGACGCCGCGCCGGTGGCCGTGACAAGGGCTTGATTGATTATCAGGGCAAGCCATTAATCGAGCACGTTATCGAGCACATCCGCCCGCAATGCGATGACATTATCATCAGCGCCAACCGCAATCTGGACAGCTACGGCCGTTACACCGACAAGGTGATTTCCGACGAGGCTGACAGCTACCGCGGCCCCCTGGCCGGCATTGCCGCCTGCCTGCCGCACTGCGCCCATGCGCTGGCGCTGGTAGTCGCCTGCGATATGCCGCAGCTGCCGGCACCGCTCGCCGACCGGCTGCTTGCACATATGACGGATGCCGATGTGGCCATTGCCTGCGTCGACGGCCATCACCAGCTTGCCCTGCTGCTGAAAACATCCCTGCAGAAAAGCATCGATGACCGCCTTGCCGGTAACCGTCTGAAACTGATTGACTGGGTCAGGGCACAGAAACATGCAAGCATCAGCTTTGATGATATACCGCAGGCCTTTGCCAACCTTAACAGCCTGCCTGCAGACTGATCGCCCTGACGGTGCGCACGACTTTATCCATCCATGGAAACCTTTATGCGCCTTACCGGTCTACCGTTTTTACAAGCCGACAATAAACCGACAGCCCGAACCATGACCCGCCTGCTTATTCCGCTTTTTCTGATCCTTAATTTTTCCGCAGCTGCCAGCGAGCTGGACGAACATGGCCTGCCCTATGTTGAAATAAAACAGGCGCGTGACTTTTCCCTTATGGGTGAAGAAGCGCGACGGGAAGGCAGGATCATTATGCTCGAAATATCAGGTACCGACTGCGCCTACTGCGAACAGCTGGAAGAGGATTTTATCAAGCCCATGCTGCGCAACGGCGACTACGGGCATGTCATTATCCGCAAGCTGGACCGCGACAGCAGCGTCAGCGTGACTGATTTTTCCGGCCGCAAAACCACACCGGCCGACTTCGCCTACCGCTACAAGGTAAGCCTCACACCAACCCTGCTTTTTCTTGACGGACGGGGACGCGAAGTTGCCAGTCGCATTATCGGCTATAACACGCCGGAACTGTTTGGCGGTTACC
>DRLE01000092.1 GCA_011051475.1 Gammaproteobacteria bacterium | reverse complement strand
GTATGAATGAATGCCATCGCGGTGGGCCTCGTAGAGCGCCTGGCGGGTATCCTCGACGCCGTATTCGCCGCGGTAGGTGTCGTAGTCGTCGGGTTTGCCGTCGGAGATGGTGACCAGCAGTTTGGTGGAGGCTTCGATCTGGCTGAACAGCCGGGTCATGTGGCGGATAAAGACGCCCATGCGGGTATAGTCCTGCGGCTGGATATTGGCGATGCGCGCCCTGATCTCTTCGTCGTAGTCTTCATCGATGGCCTTTATTTTATACAGCTCGCAGCGTTTGCGGGTCATGCCGGAAAAGCCGTAGATGGCGAAGCGGTCGCCGAGTATCTGCAGCACCTCGGCCAGCAGGATCAGGGCCTCGCGTTCGGCCTCGTTGATCCAGCCGCGGGTGGAGCCACTCATGTCGACCATAAAGATCACCGCGACATTGCGCTCCACCTTGTGCATTTTGGTGAACAGGCGCTCGCTCATTTCCATGCCGCTCTGTACATCGGCAAAGGCCTCGACCAGGGCGTCGATATCGATGTCATCACCGTGTACCTGCTTTTTCAGCAGCTTGTCTTCACCGCGCAGGATTTCGAAGGTGTGGCGCAGGCTTTTCAGCTGGCCACTGTACTTGTTCAGGGTATCTTCCACAAAGCTGTTGTATTCCGGCTCCACCGGCAGCTCACGCAGTACGCACCAGTTCTTGTGGTAGTGCTGGCGTTTGAAATTCCACTCGTTATACAGCTCGGCGCCTTCCTCGTGGTAGGTGCCTTTCCAGACATCGTCCGGGCTGAGCTGTTCGTCCTCGTATTTCTTCAGGTCGTAGTCGCCGGGGCCGGCGGCGTACAGGTGTTCGGGCGGGATCTCGCCGAAGTCGACAATAATGGACGTCATCAGCTCGCGCACATGCTCGGGTACCGGCATCAGCTCGCCTTCGAGTTCCAGTTCGATATTGCCGCTGCTGATTTCGCGGTTTTCATTTTTCAGTTTCAGATCGAACTTCAGGCTTTCATCGACCAGCGGTTCTTCCGTTTCGGTTGTCTGCAGAGACTCCTTGGCCATTTCGCTTAAGGCGACGCGGAAAAAGGCCTTTTCCCTCTCGATGCGTTTTTGCATAACCTCGCTGACCAGTTCGTGGCGGATGATGCCATGAAAGCAGCTGGCGGCTGGCAGCCGGCCGTTTTCAAGCAGCTCGATACAGCCCAGGGTGTCATCGACGCCGGCTTCGGGATGACTCAGTTGCGCGATGATCTGCTGCCATGCCGAATCCTCAATCGGGTTGATGTCGCTACTGGTGAGTGCCTGTTCCCGGCTTCTGAGCATTTGCATATCGCGGTAGAGCCCGGGCAGTTCCTTTTGCAGCTTCGCTTCCAGACGGATACGCTCGAGGGCGCAGAATGTTTCCAGCTGCTTTTCATCCAGCGCCGACAGGTCGGTGCGAAAGGTGCCGAACTGTATCTGCGCCCAGAGGTAGGCAATGCTGGCCTTGTAGATCAGAAAGTTGTCCTTGGACTCTTCCAGCAGGGCGGTGATGGCGGGCAGGTACAGGGTTTCGGTATCGGTATAGGCGTGCTTGCCTTCGGCCTCGGCGATTTTCAGCTTGCGCCCGGACAGTCCCTGCAGAAAGGGCAGCAGCACCGGCAGTTCTTCTTCGAGCACGGCACCGCAGGCGCTGATATGCGCGGTCTGCACATAGCTGTCGAGTTCGCGAATGACCGACATCGCCGGGAACAGGCCCTTGCGGTCGTAGTTGTCGGTGGCGGTCATGGCCCAGGCCTCGACCATGTGCCGGTCCATGGATTCCAGGGCACGAATCGCATTCAGCGAAAACTGGAAGGCCAGTTCCTCGTTAGTGGCGGCAATACGCCGGGTCAGGTCGAGAATAAAGTCCTGGACGTCGCGTGGCTGTGTCAGGATCAGCTCGGCGGCTTCCTCGCTTTTGATAAAGGTAAACTCGACATCGAAGCAGACATCCAGCTGGCGGATAATGTCGTCGCGGGAAAGCGCGGGGCGTGGCATTAGAACAATGAGGATGAAAGCTCGTTCATGGCCAGCAGCATATCCCCATCATCGGTAATGGCCTGGGCAATGGCGGTCTGGCAGGCGGTGACCGGCCTGATGCCTTCATCGATCAGCTTGGCGGCATGCACCAGCAGGCGGGTGGAGGCGCCTTCGTCGAGGCCGCTGCCTTTCAGGTCACGCGTCATATGGGCGAACTTGACCAGCTGTTTCGCGGTGTTTTCATCGATATCGGTCTCGCGCATAATAATTTCGGCTTCCAGTACGGCGTCGGGGTAATCGAATTCCAGGGCGACGAAACGCTGGCGCGTACTCTGTTTCAGATCCTTCATCACGCTCTGGTAGCCCGGGTTATAGGAAATGGCCAGGCAGAAGTCACCGGTGGCTTCGATCAGTTCGCCGACCTTTTCCATGGGTAGTACGCGACGGTCGTCGGCCAGCGGATGGATGACCACGGTAGTGTCCTTGCGCGCCTCGACAACCTCGTCGAGGTAACAGATGGCGCCATGACGAACCGCGCGCGCCAATGGTCCGTCCACCCAGACGGTCTCGCCGCCGGAAATCAGAAAACGCCCGACCAGGTCGGAGGCGGTCAGGTCGTCATGACAGGAAACGGTAATCAGCGGACGCTTCAGCCGCCAGGCCATGTGTTCCATAAAGCGCGTCTTGCCGCAGCCGGTCGGCCCCTTCAGTAGCACCGGCAGACTCTGGCGGTAGGCCGCCTCGAAGATAGCGATTTCATCGGCAATCGGCTGGTAATAGGGCTCGTCTTCAATGAAATACTCTTCGGGTTTAAGGGCCTTGCTCTGCATAGTTTTTTTGCCGGTCGGTTGAGGGGTAGCAATTAAGGCGGCTATTTGACCAAATGTGGTGGTGCTTGTCGAATGGGCACAGTTTGGGTGGGGATTAATGTTATTTTTTAACCACAGAGGACACAGAGGTACACAGAGAAAAACCCTGTTATTTTTTATTAAGCGCCGCAGGCGCTTAATAAAAAATCAAAAAACTCTGTGTACCTCTGTGTCCTCTGTGGTTAATAAAATTCTTCTAAACATCTGGCATTACACAGTCGTTATACACACAGTAATTTCTTCCCGGTCATGGTAAAGCTGTTTTGCCTGTATCCGATAGTCGATACCCGCCTGTTTCAGGCCCTGCTCCAGCAGGGCGATGCATTCCTGCACGC
>DRLE01000091.1 GCA_011051475.1 Gammaproteobacteria bacterium | reverse complement strand
GACGGCCACGCTGTGAATGGTCTGCCCGGCCAGATCAACATAGTTTCTGCCCGAATCCGGACTGGTCAGGCGCGACATGATTTTTACCGTCATATCGTAACTGGGTTTGGCATAGGCAAGAAAAACACCGGAGATAATGATGGAAACAACAAACTGCACAATCGTACTTCCGGCGCTGGTTGCCAACCCGACAATTGTTTTGGATACTTTTTTCACCTCGGTTTTGTATTGTTTCAGGGTGGTTTCCAGATTTGCCGAGGCATCGTGCCAGACGGAATAAACCTGCTCACCGATAAGCGGCCAGTCTCTCACAGAATCTTTCGGCGGCGGAATAGTAAGACTGCCCTCTTCATATCTTTGCGTCAGATTGTTGGAGGTATCAATCAATGAGTCTGAAATCATAACCGTTGGCGTTATCAAAACCGCCAGCGTGATTAAGGTATACAGGGTTGCCGCAAGCTTATCATTGCCTGACAATGCCGTTTTAAGCCAGTTAAAAGCTGGATAAACGGCAACTGCAATAATAACCCCCCAGACAGTCACCATAATGAACGGTTTGATAATGGTAAAACACCAGGTGACGATCAGCAGCAACAGGCCCAGGCGAATGGCCGCCTCGATAGTGTTACGGGTAAATTCAGAATTGGTCATACTGGCATTCTCCTGCTTTTTCATTATTTAGGATGCCTCTGATGAATAGCAAATTTGTCATCCTGAGCGCAGCGTAGCGGAGTCGAAGGATCTTTTACCACGGTGCAATCAACGACTTACGGAGCATAAGATTTTTCGGTAACTGCTCCTGCGTTACCCTAATACCGTCCATCCATGGACATATCGACTTCACTTCATTCCGCTCAAAATGACATTAATCAGCGGTTCCTTAGATAGCTATGCCATCACATAGAAAGGGCATGTGCGCATTTCATCCAATCTTAGGGTATTCAGGCTGCTTTGAACAGGGGAGCCTCAACAGGATGAATTAATAGGTATAGGTAATACCGACGACCAGACGGTAGTCATCCGATGCCGGCGTCTCACCGGAATCATTCTCGGTCGGCTGGCCTATCCTGTCCCAGATGGCGGAGATATCGAAGTCAAGGCGACCGGTAATCTCGCTTTCGAAAGTCGCAATAATATGATGGGTATAACCGCCGGCATCAGCCCTGGCCGCCTGGATATTATATTTAAAGATAAAATCCAGGGTCGGTGAAATTTCGGTGTCAATGTCGGTACTCAGTATCAGCGCACCCGCGTCTACGCGTCGCTCCTCGCCCTCCAGTACGGACAGATATTTCGTGGTAACAAATGCCGGACCGCCATTGATATTCCACTCCAGATGCGGCTTGTCAAAAAGAGTATAACCCACACCCACACCGGCGGTTATACGCTGGTCAATGTTCTGGAAGGGATCGCGATAATATTCGCCGAAAACCGGCGTATAGTAGAAATAACGACTGGCGTAGATATCCAGGGAGGCGCCCAGGCGATTATTATTGATGGTTTCAATCAGGCCACCCTCGCCGGCATTGGTCCTGGAAATATTACCGATATAATCGCTTATAAAACGCGATTTCGCGGTACGACGCTTGGCATTGAATTTCGAGGTGTAATCGACCTGGTCGGTATTACCTTTTCGGACATTCAGCCCCAGGGTAAATTTAATCGCCCACAGGTCAAGTTCACGGTCGCCTGCCGGGCTGAGCGAAACCAGATCTGAACGTTGGAATTTTTCATCGCTGTAGTCATGCGATATAAACACACTGTCCGATGATACCTGCAGAACGCCGGTAACCGGCTCATGCCCTTCAAAGTTAACCTGCATCCGGCGCGGCGTTTTCAGGTACTTTACGTCTTTCCAGTCGATATTCAGCAGATCCAGCTTGTCACTGTCGAATTCCAGACTGTCCTTGTACATGGCCTTGATCTCTCCCTTGAGCCATTCACCGGAGGTCAGCTGCACCCAGTCATAGTCCTTCGCTTCGGGTATCCAGGGTTTGCTGGTTTGCGATACGTTTGCCCCGGACTGTTCTGCTTCTGTTTCGGCACCTTCTGTTGTTTCATTCTCAGACACCCCTTCATCAGTACCGGAGGCCGCTGTCGCAGGCGGTTCCTTTACCGTCTTTTCCAGCGCCTTCAGCTCATTTTCTGCTGCCTTTGACTCCGCATCCATGCTCTGTTCAGCAGAAGCGGTTTTGGCAGGGGATGAAGGTGCGACGGCTTCCTCCGCCGATACCACCAACGAAACCACGAGCAGGCACGAAAGTGCAACTAATCTGAACATTCCGATACTTACCCTATACCTGTTCTACTGGTTCCGTTTCTGAGCTTTGTTAATACCGAGGCCGATCAGACTGGCGACCAGTATGGCCATGTAAAACACCCCGATAACCGCCTCCATATAGGCCAGAAAACGCGCCAGCGGCGCCACGGGGGTGATGTCGCCATAACCCAGCGTGGTAATCGTAACAAAGCTGTAATAGGCCGCCTCTGAAAAATTCTCATACCAGGCCCGTTGCTCAAGGCCGTTAAAGGCACCGGGAACAGCCTGGGCAATAAAAAGGTACAGCGTGGTCCAGATCAGCCCCATTAGCAGGTAGACACAGATGGCGCCGATTATCCTGTTCATGTCGACAACACCCGAGAAAAACACCTCCTTTGCCGCCAGCCATATCGCCCACAGGTAAAAGCCAAGCAATAACAGCAGGTGTAGATAATACAGCTGCAACCGTTCAAGCATAACCCCTATGGCGACCAGTGCCAGGGTGGCGACGATAAAGCCTGCAGGTTTGCGAAACCAGGCGGCGGAAGATTTAAAACCATAAACACCGATTACAATGGTGATAATGGAAAAGGCCTGTACAAGATGCTTGCCGGGGATGCCGGGGAACTGTTCCACCAGGGTGGCAATGAACAGCAGCAGAACAATACCGGCAGTGAGATACTCGAAGTTATTTTCTTTCGACAGCATGGGAATATTCATTATTTCAGTGACGCGTGTTTTACCACATCAACCCCGCTATCACCAGCGGGCCTGCACCAGGGCTAATTCCCCGGAGATGGCGGTGGCGGCTCCACCGTCCAGTAATAAATCAGCATAAAGCCGAACAGCATGCCGCCAAGATGGGCAAAGTGTGCAACACCGGCTTCGGTACCGGTAATGCCGAAAACCAGCTCCACCACACCGTAAATCAGCACAAACCACTTGGCCTTTATCGGTATCGGCGGAATCAGCAGAATGAGTATCTGATTGGGGAAAAACAGGCCAAAGGCCAGCAGCACACCGAACACACCGCCGGAAGCACCAATGGTAGGGTAATACTCACCACCGATATCAATCACCACCAGCTGGGTAATGGCCGCGCCGACGACACACACAAGGTAGTAGATGGCGAAGCGCCGCGAACCCCACATATTCTCCAGACCAACACCGAACAGCCACAGTGCGTACATATTCAGAAACAGATGCCCCAGGCTACCATGCAGAAAACCATAGCTGATCAGCTGCCAGGGGTAGAATGGCTGCACGGGAACACCATGAGGCGGAACCACCGGCATGTGTACCGGCCACAGGGCGAACAGCCCGAGCAGCAGGTTCGGAAACATCCCTTCCAGGATAAAGATCAGGCTGTTGCTGACAAGCAGAAACTTGATAACCGGCGGTAAAAGTGAATAGTGCTGTCTTATGCGCTGCATTTGGCGCGCCTTTTGGTAGTGTTTAATCGGTTATTGTACAGAAGTGGGTAGCTCAGTGAGAGCTTAACATTCTGGCGCTTGCGCGCAACGAATAGTTAATAGTGAATAGTGAATAACGGGTTCTCGCTTCGCATCATCATGGCTCAGCCTTGCCTGTATTTATGTGGTAATCTTTTAATAAATTTGGCTGATAGCATTATGACAACAGAAACCCGACTGCAAAAGACCGTTAGAAAACAACGCCAGATCCTGAAGGACATGCTGGCCGAGTCCATGGCCGAGGTTGCCGAGGCCTGCGCAAAAAAAATGGACGACCATGAGGCGCTGGAAGCCCTGCTGGCCGAGGAAATGGACAAGGCCGAATACTGCAAGTATCTGTGGGTGCTGGACAGGCATGGCGTGCAGATAACCGATACCGTCACCCGCACCGGCATCAAGAAGGGCCAGATCGGTCGTGACCGCATTGCCCGCCCCTATATGCAGCGCGCCCTGAAAGGCGAGGACTATTACCTTTCCGAGGCCTATATCAGCCGTAACCGCAAACGCCCCTCCCTCACCGCGGTAAGAATCATTCGTAACGACCAGGGCGAGGTGCTCGGTTATCTCGGCGCCGACTTCGATCTGCGCGAGCTGCCGCATACCGCCGACCAGTATGTGGAAGAGAAAAACTGGCTGCAGGTCAAGGGCGACCCGGCGATTCGCAGCGGCCTGTTCGCCCAGCAGCGCGTGGAAAGCGCCATGGACTCGCAAATCGACGACATTCTCAGCCTGGTGGAAGAGCTTATTCTTACCCGCGGCGTGTTTCATGCCAAGCTGCATTTTTCCAGCAGCCGCGCCACCCTGTGGCGGGTCGACAACCCCTACAGCTACCAGATCCTGAATATCGACGAGCTGACCGACCCCGATATTGTGCTGGCCTTCCGCCACCAGGAATACTTTGAGAAGGCCATCGTCAAGCCGGAAAAAATCCCGCTGGTGTTCCAGCAGTTCAAGTCCCTGCGCTTTGCCGATGAAACCGTTTACCTGCGCGCCGGTTCACTCAATGTGGTCAATGGTATGGTCGGCCTCAACTTTTCCTGCGACGGCTCGCACTATATGGATTACGAGGAGTTTCTCGAAAAGAACATGGCGTTCTGGTTCGGTGACTAACGACCAGCCGCCAGCCTGCCCACTGATAGAAAGACAGAAAACACCCTGCCGGGAAACACCTCCCGGCAGGGTGCAAACCTATTTCACTTCTTCGATATACGGTGGTTTCCACTCACCATCAAGCACCTTCTGCTTGGGCGCATACAGGCGCAAGGTAATGCCCAGCGGACCCTTTGCCGGACTCGGCAGCCAGTTGGACGCCTTGTCCTTGCCGGGCGACTCGTGCTGGATATAAATATCGAGTGATCCGTCCTTGTTGAATTTCAGATCATCCCTGTCACCAATGGCGAAACGGTCAAGCGTGTTGGCCACCTGGAAGCCTTCTTCATCGTACATGGTAATCGACCAGAAGGCCTCAACCGGTGGAATATCGGCCTTTTCAAAATGTATTACGTATTTGTGACCACCCTGAGGAATATTACCGTTCCTGTCGGCTGTATTCAGCGGATAGATCGCCTGCTCGTAGGGGTTGGCACCCAGACCGATCAGATTGATCGTTGCGCGCTGCAGATAATCGTTACCGTAAACACCGATGCTCTTGGTTGTCATCTGCCAGCCATTGACGTTATAACCGAGCCGAGGAATATATTTCTTCATTACGCTTTGGCCGTTTTTCGCCGCATGCGCCAGCGCCTGTTTAACATTATTCGGCAGCTTGTCATAGTCATAGCTTTCCGGATCAAGGCCGATACGCTGCATGCGACTCACCATAACCATATCGGTAATATGCGGCGGGTATTTTTTCATCAGCGCCATGGCATAGTCGAAATAGCTCTTGCCATCCATTTTTCTTACCTGGATCAGCGGCGGCGTAGTCTCATCCACGCTCAGGTCCTTTTTAAAGGGCGGTTTGTAAGCCTTGCCATAGGATGAGAGCGGCGTGATTTTGTAACCGTTCTGTATGCTGTGAATATATTTGTAATCCTTCGGGCCGTTGGTCTGTGTTCTTCCCAGAATCCAGAACATGGAGGTCGGCACATCAATGCGTTTGACACCCCTGGGCAGCTTGCCTTGCCATTGTGGCAGTGCGAGCGCGTATTCACCCGCCTGTGTACCCGTGCCATAGGTGCCGATCACGGCAAAAACATCCGTCCACATATCGAGCATGGGCAGCATATAGAAACGGTCCTTTATTTCCGGCACAGAAAGAATAACCGGCTCCTTGCTGACATCGATCCAGGCGAGTGAATAGAGCGTGTCGAAGTTGGGCCGCACGACCTCCTTTGCCCCGGCCTTCGGGAAAGCGCGCATATGGGTAAACTGCATCATGGGACCACGGCCGGGCATTTTTCCGGCCTCGGCATTGGTCATCTGCCGCCGGGTCACATCCATCAAGACCATGGGATAGGTATAAAGATAGGCCTGCATTGCAATACGCTGCACTTCTTCCTTGCTCAAGGTTTTTGAGGCAGTCGCCTGCGCTACAGTCATAAAACTCATCGCCACGATGGCAAGCAGGAATTGTTGAAACGATCTTTTCATGGTCTTGCACTCCTTATGTATTAATGGTCAGGCCTGTTGAATATGAAATTGAACGGGATACGGCTATGTTCGAACAACTCTAACATGTTGCGGCGCCGTATTCATTAAACGCATAAAAAGCAGCATAACGGCCAGCCAGACAAGCAGACTGGTCGGCGCCAGTATCAGCACAAGTTCATGCCGATCCGTAACAGTACCGGGCACAAGCGTAACCAGCAGCGCAAATCCCAGGCCGGCAAACTGGGCAACCAGCAGGAGCAGAATAATCCGGCTGAATACCTGCCTGTCCGCTGGCAGCCACTCATGTATGTTGCTAATAGCCCGCAGGCTCAGCAGCCAGGCCGGCAGCAGCAGGCACATGCCGGTAATCAGCAATGCGTCACCGAGCAGGATACCGGCTTCCAGTATCAGCAGCGCGACAAACATCAGCAGATAAATACCGGTATAGCGGGCATAGTGTACCGGCGACAGGGCGTATTTTTTCGGCAGACCGGTAAGCAGTGCGCCAAAAACCGGGAAGGCGGCAATACCGTAAAGCAAGACAGCAAAAAGCGCGACAGAACCGGGCGGCATGTCGTTTGCGTCAGCATAAACCAGGATGGTAATGATCAGCAGCAGGTGAAATGCAGCGCTCAGGGAAAACAGGCGCAGCGGTGTTTCGGATACCCGTCGCCAGACTCGCGCAAACGGACCATTACTGCGCTGGCCACAGTGTCCAATTGCAAGACACATAATTACACCTGTGAAAAATAACGGAGGTTATTATTATCCCACGATTTCGGATTGCTGTATGTGACCTTGTCACTTTGACAAGCACCGGGAAACAGGCTTAATACCATATCACCACAACCGTAATGGCGACCGCTATTGCCACAATGGCAAGGCCAAAGGCCAGCAACTCACGCTTTCTGACGGAATCTTCCATTTTTTCGAGTTTAAGCTCCATGCCGGCGACCCTTCGCATGGATTCACGGATACCCGCTTCATATTCAGCCGAGTCCGGCTGTTGCTGGATAAGCCATTCATGCAGTTCAGTGTCTGTTTTGGCTTTTAGATTATACGAATCATCTGCCATATCGATCTTGCCTCCTGTCGTCTGGACATACCACCGGGGAACTGCAGTCAGCTTAACACCTGTTTGTCATGATGACTCAAAAAGGTCTTTATAACACCCGCCTGTAACGGATTACCCGTATAAACGGCGTCACCATAAAAAGCACCAGGGTCACGATCGCCAGGGCAAGCATGTCATACATAGCCAGGGTAATGGCAATTGCAAAAGCGACAAGCATGGAAGCAGCCGCATCGATAATCACGCCCCGGATCAGCCTTTTGCGCACGTCCTCGGGTTCATCTCCAACGATAAACAGGAAAAGCACCGGCAGCATAAAATGCAGTGGCGCATAGAAAACAGCAATAATAATCCAGATAATCGTGTCGTTCATTTGGACACCGGTAATAACAAGTGCTCCTGGAGACAGGAGGATTGAGAAAATGGTGGCTATGGGTGGACTTGAACCACCGACCCCAGCATTATGAATGCTGTGCTCTAACCAGCTGAGCTACATAGCCTTTATTCAGGTGTGTCTTTCAGGAGGCCTGCCAGAAAAGACAGTTTGAACCTTCTGTGAAGGGCGCAGATTTTCCCGTGTTACGGGCTTAATGTCAATATATACCGTGGTGAATCCGACGATTTGCGGTTTGTCTGCGTGTATATTCCAGCCCTTGCCACCTGTCTGGTTTGGCGCGCCGGCAACGGCCGGGCCTTTTGCCGGCCTACACGGCTGTTATGCTGTGGGGGTGGAATTTACAGCTAAACATTAAACCGGAAGTGCATGACATCGCCGTCCTGCACGATATAGTCCTTGCCTTCCACACGCAGCTTGCCGGCCTCTTTTGCGCCCTGCTCGCCGCCGAACTCGACAAAGTCCTCGTAGGCGATGGTTTCGGCGCGTATAAAGCCTTTTTCGAAATCGGTGTGGATAACGGCGGCAGCCTGGGGCGCGGTAGCGCCGATGGCCACCGTCCAGGCACGGACCTCCTTGACTCCGGCGGTGAAATAGGTCTGCAGGCCCAGCAGCCGGTAACCGGCGCGAATCACGCGGTTAAGGCCGGGTTCGTCCAGTCCCAGTTCATCCAGAAACTCTTTCGCTTCATCCGCTTCCAGCTCGATCAGCTCTTCTTCGATGGCCGCACATACCGGCACCACTTCGGCACCCTCGCTCTCGGCGCGCTCGCGCACCGCGTCCAGATAGGGATTGTTCTCGAAACCATCATCACTGACATTGGCGATATACATAACCGGTTTGATGGTCAGCAGATGCAGGTCATACAGGGCATCGAGCTCGTCCTCGCTCAGGCCCATGGAGCGCACCGGTTTTGTTTCATTGAGGTGCGCCGCCACCCTTTCAAGCAGTTCGTGCTTTGCCTTTGCGGTCTTGTCGCCACTCTTGGCAACACGGCCAACCTTGTCGGCGGCCTTTTCCACCGATTCGAGATCGGACAGCGCCAGCTCGGTATCGATGACCTCGATATCGCCGATGGGATTGATCTTGCCTTCCACGTGCACCACGTCATCATTATCGAAGCAGCGCACGACATGGGCGATGGCGTCGGTCTCACGGATATTGGCGAGAAACTTGTTGCCCAGACCTTCGCCCTTTGAGGCGCCGGCTACCAGGCCGGCAATATCGACGAACTCCATGGAGGTCGGCACCACCCGCTCGGGCTTTACGATTTCCGCCAGTTTATCCAGGCGCGGATCGGGCACGAAAACCACACCGACATTGGGCTCGATGGTACAGAACGGATAGTTCTCCGCCTGAATACCGGCCTTGGTCAATGCATTGAATAAGGTGGACTTGCCCACGTTCGGCAAACCAACAATGCCACATTTAAAACCCACGATTTACTCCTGATAAATGTTTGTCCGCAAATGAACGCGAATAAACGCAAATATTAAAAAACAATGATCCACAGATTAATCAAGCCTGCATCTAAAATACAAACAAACCCGGTAACACCTGCAACCCAGGTCAAAACAGACCCTTCGACTCCACTGCGTTCCACTCAGGGTGACAACATGACCATACAAAAAAAGTTTTTATTTGCGTTTATTCGCGTTCATTTGCGGATAAAAACAATCACTTACTATGCAGTTTATGCATGGCCTGTTCGAGCTCGCCGCGAGCCAGTTCCGGCATAATGCGCACGGCGTCATCGATATCGGCGTCGATCAGGCTGCGTTCGGCTTTCGAGGCGCTGTGCAGTACGTAGTCTACCACCTGGTCCTTGCTGCCAGGATGGCCGACGCCGATACGCAGACGATGAAAGTCCTTTGTGCCCAGCTGGCTGATAATGTCACGCAGGCCATTATGGCCGCCATGGCCACCACCGGTTTTCAGCTTGATGCTGCCCGGCGGCAGGTCGATTTCATCGTGCGCCACCAGTAGCTGATCAGCCTTGATGCGATAGAACGACAGCAGACTTTTCACGGCCTGGCCACTGCGGTTCATAAAGGTCTGCGGTTTCAGCAGCCAGATATCACTGCCTTCGATATTGACCTTTGCCAGCTCGCCGAAAAACTTTTTTTCCGCGCGGAAACTGCCACCGTAACGGCGCGCCACTTCCTCCACAAACCAAAACCCGGCATTGTGCCGGGTTTCAGTGTATTTGGGTCCGGGGTTACCCAGCCCAACAATGACTTTGAGATCGATTGATCTTGCAGACATTACTCGCTATCGCCACCTTCTTCAGCTTCGCCTTCGGCTTCAGGTGCTTCAGGTGCTTCGGTTTCTTCTTCCTCGGCAATAACCTTGCGTGCATGACAGCTGACTACGGCGCTATCATGTTCATCGCCGTGTTTCAGCGCCATGATTTCCACACCTTCAGGCAGTTTCAGGTCTGACAGATGGATAATGTCACCCAGGTGCATTTCAGACAGATCAACCTCGATGTGCTGCGGAATGTTCTTCGGCAGACATTCCATTTCCACTTCCATAATCACGTGGCTGATTACGCCGCCTTCGGTCTTGACGCCCGGACATGAGTCTTCACCAACAAAGTGCAGCGGAGTATGTACATGCACAACCTGTTTCTGGTCGATGCGGACAAAGTCCATATGCATCACTTCCTGCTTGTAGGGGTGGTGCTGGATATCGCGCAACAGCACGTCTTCGGGCTTGCCGTCGATATTCAGTGACAGGATCTGCGAATAGAAATCCTCGTTAGGCAGCTCGTGCTGCACTTCTTTCTGCAGCAGGGTAATGGATACGGGATCCTTCTTGCCGCCATATACAATGGCAGGCAGTTTTTTTGCGTGACGCAGGCGGCGGCTCGCACCTTTCCCCATGTCCTCACGCAATTCGGCGTTTAAAGTTAAACTCATAATATTCTCCAGAAATAATAAAATTCTTCATTCGCGACCAAATGAAGCATGTATGGAAACTGTAGCGTACAGGCTACCGCTTCCCTATCGGCGCTCGGGCATGGCCCGAGTGCCAGATTCTTTATTGCATATCAGTCGATATACATTTCACTGACAGACTCTTCCATGTGAATCCGTCGAATGGTTTCCGCCAGCATGGTGGCCACCGACAATTGCCGGATGCGATCACACTGCTGAGCCTCTTCGCTCAGCGGAATGGTATTGGTCACCACCAGTTCATCCAGAACCGATTCGTTTATATTCTTGATGGCATTGCCCGACAGTACCGGGTGCGTACAATAAGCCGATACGCTGGCAGCGCCGTGTTCCTTTAACGCCCTGGCCGCCTTGCACAGAGTGCCGGCAGTATCGACAAGGTCATCAACGATCACGCAGTTCTTGCCTTCCACGTCACCGATAATATTCATGACTTCGGCCACATTGGCTTTTGGCCGGCGCTTGTCGATAATCGCCAGGTCGGCATCGCCCAGGCGTTTTGCCAGCGCCCTGGCGCGAACCACACCACCCACATCGGGTGACACCACCAGCAGGTTATCGTGATGGCGCTGCCAGACATCTTTCAGCAATATCGGCGAGGCATATACATTATCCAGCGGCAGATCGAAAAAGCCCTGGATCTGGTCGGCGTGCAGATCGACTGTCAGCAGACGGTCAAGCTTGACACTGGCCAGCATATTGGCCACCACCTTGGCGGTAATCGCCACACGCGCCGAGCGCGGCTTGCGATCCTGGCGCGAGTAACCGTAATACGGCACCACCGCGGTCACCCTTTCTGCCGATGCCCTGCGCATGGCATCAATCATAATCATCAGTTCCATCAGATTATCATTGGTGGGCTTGCAGGTCGGCTGCACAATAAACACGTCCCGACCACGCACGTTTTCATCGATCTCGACAAAAATCTCACCATCGCTGAAAGTCTCTACCCGTATCTTGCCGGGCACGGTGCCAAGGATTTCAGCAATACGTTTTGCCAGCGCCGGGTTGGCATTACCCGAAAAAATCATTAACTGGCTGTCGTCTTTTTGTCGCGCCATATTACTCACATAATCCAGCAATGGTGAAAGCCCGCACCACAATATGGCGGACTAAATAGGCAGGCTGCCTTGGCAGTGCTGCAAAAATCTTATGGCTGGGCCGGCAGGGTTACTCCGGGCTTCCTGCCCTCCGCCCTTCGGGCTCGCCCTTTAAAATATCTGGCTCGTGAACGTGTTCCGGACAATTTTTTCGAACCAGCAGGCCCTTTCTACCTGCCGGCAAAGCCATTACTTAAGCCCACGATAGCAGCACTAATTATTTCTCTGCACGCTTCGGGGGCAGGATTACTCCGGGCCTCCTGCCCTCCGCCCTGCGGGCTCGCTAGCGCTCGTGAAAAATTGTTCCGGACAATTTTTTCGAACCAGCAGGCCTTTTCTACCTGTCGGCAAAGCCATTACTTAAGCCCACTATCGTGGGCTTAAGTAATGGCTGGGCCGGCAGGATTCGAACCTGCGCATGCCAGGATCAAAACCTGGTGCCTTACCGCTTGGCGACGGCCCAATAACTCTTTACTTCAAAACGAACCTGCGCATGCCAGGATCTCAGGTCTTCTTAACGGCTGGTGCCTTACCCATATCGCAACCTGGGGCGACGGCCCAATAACTTACAACTTGAAACTTACAACGACCGGCGCCTGTTATCAGCTTCAAGATCCTTCGACTCCGCTACGCTTCGCTCAGGATGACAAACTCGCGGGCGGCAACGCTAAATTCTCGGCCATAAACCGATGCAGTGAGGACTGATTCTGCCCCCTCACCAGCAGACTTTTCCAGCCGGCGATTTCCGGCTTTTGCCTGATTTTTTCCAGTACCTGCTCTGCCCGTGCTTTTTCAGCAAAGGCGGCAAATACCGAGGCGCCGGTTCCGCTCATTTTCGCTTCCGCATATTCATTAATAATATCAATAGCTTGCGAAACTTCCGGGTAGTGTTTTTTTACCACCGGGGTGCACACGTTTGTCCATGCCTTTTGCGAAAGGTCGCATAGTTTGATGGCATCGCAATCCCTTGTCAAATCGGGGTTTTCGAAGATCGCCTGTGTGGAAACATGCACCGGCGGTATCAGCAGCACATACCAGTTTTCTGCCGGCTCAACCGGCTGCAGTTTTTCACCGACACCTTCGGCAAAGGCGGCAAAACCACGCACGAAAACCGGTACGTCTGCACCCAGCTTCAGACCGATATCGGCCAGCTCATCGAGGCTAAAACCCAGCCTCCAGTAGTGGTTCAGCGCCAGTAGCGTGGTGGCCGCATCCGAGCTGCCGCCACCGAGGCCGGCGCCCATGGGAATGTTTTTCTGCAGATGGATGTCCACGCCATAATCGGCGGCCGCAATATGCCTGTCAATGGCGGCCTCGCGCAGTTTTTGCGCGGCGCGTACGATAATGTCTTCATCCGCAGGCACAGTGAAATCTGCATTGCTGTGGCGGCGTATGCGGCCATCGTCGCGTACGCCAAATTCAAGGTAATCGGCAAAATCGATAAACTGGAATACAGTCTGCAGCAGATGGTAGCCGTCTTCGCGCCGACCGGTGATATGCAGCATCAGGTTGAGCTTTGCCGGGGCCGGCCATTGCACTGACATGCCCCCCAGGGAACCACGCATTAGTTGTCAATCAGCCACTGGCGAAACAGAAAGCGAATGGAAAGCTCATCATCATCACGATGGGTCAGGTGCAGGTCATGCGGCAGCTGTATTTTTTTACCGGCATATTTTTTCATTTCCACATGCCAGCCGGACTGGTCAATGGTATCAATCAGCCCCTGTTTGTTCCATTTGATCTTTCCATGTGAGAACGAACTGGCCGGTAATCCCCGTACCCAGTCCTTGACTGCACTGATGGGGAGGTCCAGCTCCAGCGCGGTACTGAATACCTCATCAACATTGTTAATGGTTTTTTTGCTGCCATCGGGAAAGCGGATTTCGGCGAAGCGGTCATTTCCCTGTATCAGGTAGGTACCTGCACCCATGGCGGCTATCAAACGGATGGAATACTCATCATCGGCCTGCTTCCAGATAATATCCATGGTGCCGCCATTGGTTTCCGTCTGAATGCCCAGGCGACCGCGCACTTCCCATTTATTGATGCCCTGTCGCGCCAGTTTTTCCTCTTCCCAGTGAGAAGGCTCGGATTTTTTTTTCTTCTTGCTGACCACCGGTGTTTTCGTTACCGGCTGCTCTTCGGCCACCGGCTTTTCTTCAACGGCGGCACAGGATGCCAGCAACAGACCGGCCATAACAAGCAGTGGGATTGTGAGAAGAGAACGCTGCATATTTTTTGTAAAAGCTTAAAAGCTGAACCGCAGAGGCGCGGAGGCGCAGAGTATATTTTGTTTTTATGTTCCGCCATTAACGACACAGGTTATACGCTATGTGTGTCAGGTACCCATCAGAAAATAGTAACAATAGCGTGTTTTTTCTCTGCGTCTTTGCGCCTTTGCGGTTCAGCTTTTTATTGTTTAAACCGTTTAAGAGTCTTGATCAGCACCGGGTTTTTGGCATTCTGCTTTTTACCTTTAGCCCAGATTTCCCGCGCCTTGTCCTTCTGCCCGGAGACCCACAACACCTCGCCATAGTGCGCGGCAATTTCGGCATCTTCGAGTTTTTCGAAGGCCTTTGACAGCCACTTCATCGCTTCATCCATTCTGCCCATGCGGTAGTTTACCCAGCCCAGGCTATCGAGTATGGCCGGATCATCCGGCACCAGCTCGGAAGCACGCAGGATATAGCCCAGCGCCTCTTCATAACGGTCGGTACGGTCGGCCAGGGTATAGCCCAGAGCATTGAGGGCATCGGCGCTCTTGGGATCGAGCTCGATAACCTTGCGCAGGTCGGCTTCCGCCAGTTTCAGCTGATCGGCTTTTTCCGCCATTAAACCGCGGGCATATAACAGGGTGGTGTCGTCGGGTTTTTGCATCAGCGCGCGGCTGTACATTTCCACACCTTCCCTGTAACGTTTCTGCTCGCGCAGAATTTCACCCTGGGCCAGGTAGGCGCGTACGCGCAATCCCCAGTCAGTCTGCTCTTCGGCCAGTGCCGCCAGCTTGGCCAGGCCGTCATCCGGCCTGCCCAGTTCGGACAGCAGGATGCCGATGCGAAGCTGGGCATCATAGGCATACTCACCGGATTTTACCCGCAGGTAATAGGCCACAGCCTGCTTGTTCTCTCCCCGGTTCTGCGCAATACGACCTAGATAGTAATGGGCCACTGCAGTTCGCTGGTCGGTCTCGACCATTTCCTCAAATATTTCCACCGCCTCATCCAGCTGCCTGGTTTCGATATAGAGCAGCGCCAGGCTTAAAGAGATATCGCCGTTTTCAGGCAGCTTTTCATGCAGCAGCGTATATTCCTTAATGGCGGCCTCAAGCTTGCCCTGCTCCAGCAACATGCGCGCATATTGCAGTCGAAGATTGTCGTTATCGGGGTATTCTTTCAGCACGCGGCTGACCAGCGCTGTTGCCTCGTCGTTCTTGCCCTGTACTGCAAGTATGCGCGCCTTTATCAGCATGACCTCAAAAAGTTGCGGGTCAGTCTCCAGTGCCTGGTCCAGCAGGGCTATGGCTTCATCATACTTCTTGAGTTCGGCCGCATAACGTGACTGCAGCACCAGCAGGTGGACCTGTTTCCTGTCACCGGCATTGAGTATTTGCAGCACCTTGTAGGCATCTTCATTGCTGGCTTCCTTTTCCAGCAGCGCCTTGACCGCCAGGGCCTTGTCTGCCGGCGATCCCTCGGTTTGATCGAGCACCTTGCGGATATAAGGCACGGCCTTCTCCGGTTTTTTCAGGTGCAGCCAGGTAATGGCATACATTTTCTGCAGGTCCAGCGCATCAGGCTCCAGTTCGGCCCAGCGGTTCAGCGCTTCCAGTGCGGTCTCGTAGTCCTTGCCATAGATCGCAATATAGGCAGCCCGGGCCGCGATGCGGCTGTCCTCGATTTCCTGCGAGGCTTTTTCGTAGTATTTCAGTGAAGCGTCGATATTACCGCTGTTACCGGCAAACTCGGCAGCAAGCAGGTTAAACAGGGTTTCACTGTCAAGATCTTCTGCCGGTGCGGTGGCGGCTGCATCAGCACCACTATCAGCCTTGCCGGCAGAGTCGCTGCCCGTGTCGGTTTTGCCGGCAGGTTCAGCAGCTGACCCGGATTCCTGCGGGCTAACAGGCAGAGTATCGCATGCGCTCAGGCCTGACATTATCGCCAGGGAGAAAAGTGCGGGCAGGAACAGACGCTGCCCGAAGAAATAAAAACTATGCACGAATTTTTTAACTGATTGGATGATAATTGAAATTATTTTACGCAAAAGCGAACTAACCCGGGTACAAATGAATAACATTATTCGTACAAATATAACGCATTTTCCAGAGATAGATACACTATAAAGTATGAAAGCCGGGAAAATAGACAAAATTACAGCTTTTGGCCGGTTTTAACTTGAGTTAAGTGGTGGCTTCACGCAAAATTGCGCGTTTCCCCGCATAAATCTCCCGAGGGCATACCTGCGGGCCGATTATGGGTCTCAATGAATCTTTTGTCTGGAATCTTTTATCCGCAAACCGTTTATGTCTTTGATTACACTGGGTATCAACCATAAAACCGCGCCGCTTGATCTGCGCGAACGGCTTGCATTTACTCCGCAGTCACTGCCCGAAGCCCTGGCCAGCCTGAAAAAGCTGGAACATGTCGAAGAGGCCAGCATTCTTTCGACCTGCAATCGCACCGAACTATACTGCGTAACTTCTGATAATAATGACCAGGACATTATCCATTGGTTCAGCCAGTTCCACAGCATTGACGAAAACCGCCTGAAAGAGCACCTGTATATTCATAATCACGAGGAGACTATCCGCCATGCCATGGAAGTGGCCAGCGGGCTGGATTCCATGGTGCTGGG
>DRLE01000090.1 GCA_011051475.1 Gammaproteobacteria bacterium | reverse complement strand
TACGCCATGCTCAAGGCCGCCTCGCAGAACGGCTGGCTGGATGAAAAGGCCGTGGTGATGGAAAGCCTGCTGGGCTTCAAGCGCGCCGGCGCCGATGGCATTCTCAGCTACTACGCCAAAACCGTGGCAAAGTGGCTGAGTGAGTCCTGATTGCTGCCCGCTACCGCCGGGCTATGCCAGAACCATGTCATTGCGAGCGCAAGCGAAGCAATCTGGTTAAGATGGCATATGAGCGAGATTGCTTCGCTTGCGCTCGCAATGACGGCCCATATCAAGAAACCCTGGTTTCATAAGACAAGATTTTACAATTCGAGAAAATGACTGAACTTATCGACCGCTATGCGGTTTTCGGCAATCCGATCGAACACAGCAAGTCACCGCAGATACACACCCTGTTTGCCGAGCAGACCGGACAGCGCATGCTGTATATCGCCGAGCTGGTCGCGCCCGGCCATTTCAATGAGGCGGTCGATGAGTTTATCGCGCATAACGGCAAGGGTCTGAATATTACCGTGCCATTCAAGGAAGATGCCTGGGCCCGCGCCGACAGCCGCAGCGAACGCGCGCAACGCGCCGGCGCGGTCAATACCCTGAAACTGATGGATGACGGCAGCCTGTTTGGCGACACCACCGACGGCGTCGGCCTGGCGCGCGACCTGGTACAGAACCACGACATCCAGCTGGCCGGTAAAAACCTGCTGCTGATCGGCGCCGGCGGCGCCGTGCGCGGCGTGCTCGAAGCCCTGCTGGAACAGCAGCCTGCCTCTCTGCTGGTCTGTAACCGCACCCGAGAAAAAGCGGTACAACTGGCCCGTGATTTTGCCGACCTCGGCGATATACAGGGCTGCGGCCTGGACGAAGTTGAAGGCAGCTTTGATATCATTATCAACGGCACCTCGGCCAGCCTGCAGGGCAACCTGCCCGCCCTGCCCGACAGCATTTTCAAACCGGGCTGCACCAGTTACGACATGATGTACGCAGCGCAGCCGACGCCCTTTATGCAGTGGTCGAAGGACAAGGGCGCAGGACAGGCATTTGATGGACTGGGTATGCTGGTGGAACAGGCAGCGGAATCGTTTTATATCTGGCGAGGGGTAAAGCCGGAAACCGGGCCGGTGATTCAGGCTATTCGCGCACTGCTGCTAAAGGCTTAAGACTAGAAAGTTCGGGGTTAAAAGCTTAAAAGCATTGCACCACAGAGGACACGGAGGTCACAGAGTTTGTTGTATAGATTAAAACGTGGGAGCGGAATGAATTCCGCTCCCACACCTTTCTTCGACATTATTTGAAAAAACTATTACCCTTTATATCAATACAAAAAAACTCTGTGACCTCCGTGTCCTCTGTGGTGAAAAAAAGAAACCTCTCCACCTACCAGATAAAACTGTACCCCATCTGGAAAATAAGCGCCGTCAGATCCGGCGTATCCTCACCGGGCCGTGGCACTTCCGAGTTGTCGATCATCTGGTTCATCAGTTCACCACGCACGGTAAATTCGCTGGTCGGTGTTACCCGGTAGCCGTAGCTCAGGCCATAGGTGAGACTGTCGAAGGCGCCGACGCGGTAGTCGCTGCTGGCGTAGTCAACGAGAACATTACCCGACGCATCGATATCGGTTCCCTGCACCAGGTCGTGGCGATAGAAATCCGCTTTGCTCTGGGTATAGAAACGCAGATGCGGCTGCAGATAGTGTTTCTCCGTCATAATGTAACGGTATTTCATATCCAGGGTATGCGAACGGATGCCCCAGTCATCAGCGAAGTAGCGGTAGGACAGGTGCATGACATCTTCGGTGAAATGGTGCACACCGCGCAGGAATAGTGTGTTGCGCGTACGTCTGTCCGGACGTTTTTCAAACAGATAGGGACGATCCTGCGGGTCAAGCCAGCCACCGACCAGCGGTTCATTGGTCGCCGGGTCGAGCACGGTAAGCACATTATTGTAGTCATTGTGATAACCCGATGATGTGCCGAAGGTATAATTGAGCTGGAAGTAGGTGGTGCGGCTGACAATCTGGGTAAAGCCGATAATAAAATCCAGCGTGGTACGGGTATCATCACTGCTGACACGCTGCTGGTCGGCTCCGCCCACACGCATCGGATTAAGCCCGCGCGGCACCTCACCGATCGGGAAAATCAGGTCATAGGTCAGGGCCAGGCCGGTCGCCAGCGTGGTATTGCGGTTATTGAAGTCACGCTTGTAGGTACCGCTCAGACTGGTCGAGGTATAGTCCACTTCCGAGGAGACCGCGGCGCCCATAAGCACACTGGAAAGGCGGTCCAGCGGCTTGTCCCATTCACCGGTAATGGCGACGCGGGTATCACGGAAGGTTTTGCTCAGCGGAAACTCACCCGGCTGCACCGTGTACTCGCCGTTACCCGATGGATTGGTAAAGGTCTGCACCGCGGTGGACTTGTGCGCACCATTGGGCGTGGCCCCGGTCAGGGCATCAACCACCACCTGGAAATTAACGAACTCTTCATCCCCCAGGTCGATTGCACCGCGCACGGCGGGCTCAAAAGCGGTTACGCGATTATCACTTTCCGAGTAAAGCAGAAACGAGCTGTCACCCCGCCAGTCGTTTGACGCCGCCGCGTTGCCGGTCTGCAGCAGGGCGCAACTGGCGACGCCGAGCGAATTACTGATCTTTTTTAATTGCATCCGCAACCGCCTCCGCCAACGCCCTGTCCACCACGCGAGGCTTCCTTACTGAAGTAGATGTGCTCATCGTAGAAATTTTCGAAATAATTCGGCACCGGCTGCATTTCGGGTTTTGCCAGCAGATCGCGCTCCCAGGGCTTGACCCCCATGGAACTGCAGCCACCCAGCGCCAGCATCAGTGGAACAAGAAGACAGATAAACACTTTCATAAGAACAGACCAGGAAAAAATATCAGCCACAGTTTAACAGCATAGCCACCCTGGAAACATGCCGACCTTAGCGGGAGCGGACAAAATCAGCAAACTGCCCCGCGGGCAGGGGACGGCTGATGAGGAACCCCTGTATCGTGTCACAGCCAAGGTCAACCAGCAGGTCCATCACCTCCTGGCTCTCCACGCCTTCGGCAACAACGCCAAGACCAAGGTTGTGCGCCAGCTTGATGGTGGAATGCACCAGAATTTCATTATCCCGGCTATCGACAATCTCCCGGACAAATGACTGGTCGATTTTCAGCTCGCTGACCTTGAGGCGGCGCAGCAGGCTTAATGACGAATAACCCGTGCCGTAATCATCGATGGAAAGCTCGATGCCCAGCGAGCGGATATGTTCCAGCAGATCTGCAAGCCGGTCGAACTCGGAGAGGAACAGGTTTTCCGTTATCTCGAATGTCAGCAGGCGGCCCTCATCGTGGTTTATCACTACCTGGTCAAGATTATGCCTGAAATCCGGGTGCATCAGGGTCTGCGGCGAGACATTGACGGCCACGCGTATATAGCCGAAGGTTTTCTGCCACGCCTTTGCCTGCGCCAGTGCGGTGTCTATGGCCCAGTAGGTATAATCATTGATCAGGCCGTTGTTTTCCAGCACATCGATAAATATCTGCGGCGAAACTTCACCGCGACTGCTGTCAAACCAGCGCCCCAGGGCTTCGGCGGCAACGACCATGCCGGTATCCAGCGATATTTTCGGCTGGTAATACAGCTCGAAGCGCCGTTCCTCCAGAGCCTTTCTGATATCGGAGACCAGTGACAGATGCCCCTGTTCGAGACGATCGCTGGCCGGATCATAAACGGCAACCTGGGCATTACTGTTCTTGGCATCATACATGGCGACATCGGCATGTTTCAGCAACGCGCTGAACTCATTGCCGTGCTCGGGATAAACCGCGACGCCGGCGCTGGCATTCACCACAATCCGGTTGCCTTCAATATTGAAATCCTGCTGCAGGCTTTTGACAAATGCCTCCGCTCTTGTCACCGTCTGCGCTTCATTATGACCAGGCAGCACCACAATAAACTCATCACCACCCAGCCTGGCCAGGGTCTCATGCGGATTGATGCTCTGTTCAAAACGACGGGCAATCCTGTTCAGCAGTATATCGCCCTTGTCGTGCCCGAGCGTGTCATTGATATCCTTGAAATTGTCGATATCAATCAGCAGTATGCCAATGGTCGAATTATCATATTGCGCCTCGTTAATATCCCGCGTCAGACGGTCATGGAACAGGGAACGGTTTGGCAAGGCGGTGACCGAGTCGTAAAGTGAAAGGTATTCCAGCTCCTTGCTGCTTTCGGTGAGCTGCCTGTTAAGAATTTCAAGACGCTGGCGGTAGTCGTCATTGAGCCGGTGCGAAGCCTCCATGCTGCTGACAGCCATGGCGTTCTCGATAGCGATGGAAACAATGCTGGCAAAAAGCTGCAGCAGGTTAAGGTCTTTTTTGTTGAAAGCACCACCGCCGATCTTGTTCATGCCGGCAATGCCACCGAGAAAATGCCGTTTACCCTGCAGCGGCACGAGAATCAGGGTGGATGATTCCTTTTCCCAGGCGTTTTTTTCATCATCGCTGAGCTGATCGAGCATACCCTGCCACCAGGGTTTCTTGTTTTTCCAGACCCAGCCGCAGACGCCGAACTCCAGCGGCAGGGATTCGCCGACAACCTCATCGGCATGCTTGCCGGCGCCGCCCCGGTAGGTATAGGTCTCGCAGTTATTGTCGAGCAGAGGGATCAACAGGGTTTCGGCATTGATTAACTCGCGCGCGCGCTCGGACGCGATCCGGAACACATTGTCCAGATCCAGCTCACTGCATATTTCTGTAAACGTCTGCTGCAGCAACTCAATTTCCGACTCTTTCTCCTTAAGAATACGATTGAGATCAACAACTTTGTCGGATGATTCTTTTTTCACGCAAGCACAATATTTAGATTAATTTTAATAACAATCAATGACTTACATAAATTGTTCGCAGAAGTATAGTACATCACACAGCGATATCACTGATTCTTTGACAGAAACGTCAAGTTTCAGACAAAAGGTGCCACAGGTTGCTGTGAAACGCTGCAGGCAGAACGAAATACTATAAAGCGTGCCGATTCTTCAACGACACATAGTGACGGGCGGAATATTGCAGGAATTCTTTTTCTTTTTCTGTGAGCGGGCGCACCTTTCTGGCAGGACGACCAAGCCACATATGCCCGCCCTCAATCACCTTGTTGGGCGAGACCAGGCTGCCGGCGCCAATCATGGCGCCTGACTCAACCACGGCACCATCAAGCACTATCGAGCCCATACCGATCAGGCACAGGTCTTCAACCGTGCAGGCATGCAGTACCACATTATGGCCGACGGTGACATCATCCCCGACGCTAAGGCTGAAACCGCCCGGTGCGAATTCGCTGTCGTGGGTGACGTGCAGAATACTGCCATCCTGGATATTGGTGCGACTGCCGATACTTATGCTGTTTATGTCACCACGAATCGAACAACAGGGCCAGACCGAGCTGTCCTCGCCGATAACCACGTTTCCGATAACCACAGAACTTTCATCGACAAAGGCACTGTCGGCAATTTGCGGGCTCCTGTCTTCAAACTTTCGTATATTGGACATATGATGCTTCTTCTTTCAGTAAAAATGACAATAACGGCTGCGTCTGCCGTCGACAGAATCAGGTAAAATATTATCGATGGCCAGTCAAAAAAAAATCTCACCCCGGTTACCGGCAAAATTATTCCACTTTTGGCAGCAAAGCAAGCCACGGCTGCAAAAACTGTGGCGGTTTCTTGCTCTGACAGGCCGTACCACCCTGCACTCAGGCAAACAGCTGGCTACTTCAGTCACCCGAGCCATCGACACCGGCATTGAATATATCGCGCGCCATCCCCTGCTCGACTGGCTCATTAACCGTTTCCAGACCGGCTTTTTCAGCGTCCAGCAACAATGGCACCGTTTGCGCAACCGGCTACGCGCAAGCGCTGGTTATCAGAAAGCCGTACTCTACGCGCAGCTGGTTCGTCTGGACAAGCCCATCGGCATCCTGCTGTTACTGTGGCCGACCCTGATCGCATTGTGGATTGCTGCCGGTGGCTGGCCGGACCCGCTGGTGCTGTCGGTATTTATTGCCGGCGTCATACTCATGCGCTCGGCAGGCTGCGCCATCAATGACTATGCCGACCGTCATATCGATAAAAAGGTCAAACGCACAAAAAACCG
>DRLE01000089.1 GCA_011051475.1 Gammaproteobacteria bacterium | reverse complement strand
TTGCTTTCCGTGGCGGCCAGCTTCATCAGGTACGAAAAACTCACACCGGTACGGACACTGCTGAGGCGGATGGCGGCAACGATACCATGGTCAATTCCGAACAGAGCGGCATCTCTGCGGGCAAGATTTGCATAGTTATCCAGGATAGCTGCAAGTTCGGCATCCTGTAGCTGTGTGCCGGTATCAGGCAGGTACAATGCACGGAACTCTGCGATGGCTCGCTGCGTACCCGGCCCCTTGAAACCATCGGCCTTTCCCACGTCAAAGCCGAGTATCAGCAGGTTTTTCTGTAGTTGCTGCACCAGCGGGTCAAAGCCGTAATAACGTTTTTTTGGATTTGTATCCGGCATCAGTAACGAGGGGCCCCATTGCCGCTGGCTCGCCGTTTTTGCTCCGGCGAAAAGGGTGTTGTTTTTGCCGCTTCGCGGTGGTTTTCTGTTGTTTGTCACCGGCTGTTCAGTACGTACAATCTGTCCGACTTCCAGCGAAGCAGTAATGAGCTGGGCATCAGCCGGGTCGTTTAGCTGCGTATTGCTCTGTGTGTTGTGAAAAACACTGCCGGTAAGCAGGGGGGTGAGCATCAGAATGCCTGCAGTGGTTAATGTTGTCTGGCGCCACAGGCCTTTTGAGCTGTCCGGTGTTAGTGAAGCATTGAGGCACTGCATCTCTTTTCGAATACTGTCACGCTCGGTCTCGATTGCCTCAAGTCGTCGATGCAACTGCTTGAGCTTGCTCTTTTTTGTCTCATTTTCGTTTTTCATAACATTTCAATTTTATTCATTTAAACGGTGTTCATTCCTGCTGACCGCCAGCAGGGGACCGGGTAATCCTGTTACTTTCTTTTCCTGGCATCGGATAATGCTAATACCTTTGCCCTGGAGGCTGTATCCTCTGCATTTCTGTGTGGATAGTTGCCGTTACAGATGATGTCGATAAAGCCATATTTTCCGGTAACGGAATCCCACATCATCTGGTAGATTTTTACACAGGCGTCGGCGGGATCAGGAGCGCGTTTTCGCACCTGATCGATGCGCCACTGAAGACAACGCAAACGCCGCTGGTTTTGCTTTGATGCACAGGATATCACTGTTTCTATGGTATCGAGGCGATATTGTTCAAAGGCTTCAGGGTTCTGCCTGGCAAGTGCTACCGCCTCGTCAAAATCCAGCCTTGTGAATGATTTTTCCTGCATGATACCGGTTATGATGCATGTATCATGCCTATATAAATCAAATTCAATAAAACCAATATCTTAGCAACGATTATTGATCTGAATTATCCTGTTTAAATCCGGCTGTTGTAAAAAATCCTTACAGTAATAACAAACGGGTTCAGAGAACAATTAAACCTCAAGGCCGTGGAAGCAGTGTGTCATTGCGAGCGCAGCGAAGCAATCTCGCGCAACAGCCTCCACAATCCGATTGCTTCGCCAGGGCTTGCAATGACAGGCAATGTATTGGTTTTGTGCTCGTGTCACAGTGGTTTGTCTGTAAAAGCCCTCGAAATTTACCTGTCTTTACCGGTGGTTACATAGGCTAGACTTCAGGCCTGTGTGATCTGTTTCGAGTATGTTATGTCCCAATCCCCTGTTTTCTACACCTTCCGGCGCTGCCCTTATTGTATGCGTGCGCATATGGCGCTGGATTATGCCGGCATACCGCTTGAAATTCGCGAGGTCGATCTGAACAATCTTCCCGCCGAAGCCCTGGCCGTTTCCCCGCATGCAACGGTACCGTCGCTGGTGCTGGATGAAAATAATTTTATGGACGAAAGCTGGGATATTATGAAATGGGCAGTACGGCAAAACGATCCCGACAGATGGCTGGGCAGAAATGAAGAATTCCTGCAGGACGCCGAGATGCTGGTGGAAACAAATGACTATTCCTTCAAGGAAGACCTGGAGCATTATAAATACGCCAAGCGTTATCCCGAGCATCCGATGGAATATTATCGTCAGCGGGGCGAGGCGTTTCTGCAGGAGCTGGAAGACATGCTGGAGGACAATCGCTATCTGCTGACATCGCATATCACCATTGCCGATATTGCAGTTTTTCCCTTTATTCGCCAGTTTGTCATGGTGGATAAGGACTGGTTCGATAAAGTGCCATACCCGAAGCTGAAGGTCTGGTTGAACAGTCTGCTGCAAACCGAATGGTTCAAACATGCCAGTGAAAAGCGTGAAATCTGGCAGCCGGATAGGAAAGATGAAGCCGATTCCGTTTAACAATACCTACATCGACCTGGGCGAACGGTTTTATGTCAAAACCCGTCCGGAGCCGGTGTCTGCCCCCGCCATGCTCAGATTTAATACTGAGCTGGCCGAATCGCTGGGCCTGCCCGCTGCTGATCTGGATTCGCCAATCGGCGCCGAGTTTTTTTCGGGCAACCGGATACCTGAAGGCGCCGAACCACTGGCCATGGCTTATGCCGGCCACCAGTTTGGCGGTTTTGTACCGCAGCTGGGTGACGGGCGTGCGCTATTGCTGGGTGAGGTGAAAGGGGAGAACAACCAGTCTTACAGTATTCATCTGAAAGGTTCCGGCAAAACCGCCTTTTCCCGCAATGGCGATGGCCGTGCCGCGCTGGGGCCGGTGATTCGTGAATATATTGTCAGTGAGGCCATGGCCGCTCTGGGCGTTCCCACAACGCGCGCGCTGGCGGCGGTGACCACGGGCGAGGACGTGGCGCGTGAGCGTCTGTTGCCCGGCGGCGTGATTACCCGCGTGGCTTCCAGTTTCGTGCGCGTCGGTACATTTGAATATTTTGCCGCGCGTGAAGATATTGATGCTACACGGACGCTGGCCGATTATGTCATCTCGAACAATTACCCGGCCCTTAAAGTTAAACAGGGCAACGATGACGCATCGATCTATCTTGAACTGTTACAGGCCGTGGTCGACAGACAGGCCGAACTGATCGCTCGCTGGATGCAGCTTGGTTTTATCCACGGCGTCATGAATACCGATAATATGTCGATTGCCGGCGAGACCATCGATTACGGTCCCTGCGCCTTTATGGACAGCTTTGCCCATGAGCAGGTGTTCAGCTCCATCGACCGCCAGGGCCGTTATGCCTACCACAACCAGCCTTCCATCGGCCTGTGGAACCTGACCCGGCTGGCCGAAACCCTGCTGCCGCTGATCAGTGATGATACTGACTTGGCGGTTGAACAGGCAAAGTCGGTTCTG
>DRLE01000088.1 GCA_011051475.1 Gammaproteobacteria bacterium | reverse complement strand
GGGCGCTGCAGATGCAGAGCGAACGTCTGGTACAGGTGTTCGAGGAAATGGAAGACCCCTATCTGCGCACCCGCAAGGATGACGTGCTGCACGTAGTCAAACGCATACAGCACGCTCTGGCGGGTAACGGTAATGCCGTGGATGGTCAGCACTACCGGGGGAAGATCGTCGTCGCCGATGACCTGACACCGGCCGACACCATACTCATGCAGCAGCAGAAAGTTGCCGGCTTTGTTACCGAGTACGGCGGCCCACTGTCACATACCGCCATCCTGGCGAAAAACCTCGGTATTCCCGCCATTGTTGGCCTGCATCACGCGCGCAGCCTGATCAAACGCGAAGAGACCCTGGTCATCGACGGCCATAACGGCACTGTTATTATTTCGCCGGACAAGCGTTCGCTGAAGTACTACCGCGCCCTGCGGCGCGAGGAGATCAGCAAGCGCAACCTGTTGCAGGAACTCAGCGGCAAGCCCGCGGTTACCCTGGACAAGGTCAGCATTACCCTGCACGGCAATATCGACAAACCCTCTGACATACGCCTGCTGAAGAAAATCGACGATACCGGCGTTGGCCTGTACCGTACCGAAATGCTGTTTATCGAGCTTAACCAGTGGCCCGACGAGAAAACACATTTAAAAACCTATAAAAAAGCCATCAAGCTGCTCGACGGCAAACCACTGACCATCCGCACCATGGACCTGGGCGCCGACAAGGAAATACAGGACACTATCGACCACGGCCCGATGGCGCATAACCCGGCCATGGGGCTGCGCGCCATCCGCCGTTGCCTGAAAGAACCGCAGGACTTTATGCCGCAACTGCTGGCCATCCTGCGCGCCTCCGCCTTCGGACCGGTGCGCATCATGATTCCCATGCTGACCAATATCGAGGAAATCGATCAGGTGCTGGCGCTGATTGAGGAAGCCAAACAGATTCTGAAAAAGAAAAAGGTCGCTTTTGACGACAAGGTGCCGGTCGGCGCCATGATCGAAGTACCGGCCGCCGCTCTGGCCGCCGATGCCTTCGCAAAGAAGCTCGATTTTCTCTCCATCGGCACCAATGACCTGATCCAGTACACGCTGGCGCTGGACCGTATCGATGACGAGGTCAACTACCTCTACAACCCCCTGCATCCGGCAGTGCTCAGGCTGATCCAGATGGTAATAGACGCCGGCAAGAAGGCGGGCATACCGGTTTCAATGTGCGGTGAAATGGCCAGCGACACGCTGTACACGCGCCTGCTGCTGGGCATGGGCCTGGAATATTTCAGTGTGCAGGCCAATGCCCTGCTGGAAATCAAGCACATTATTATCAACAGCCGCCTGAAGACCCTGCGTGACGAGGTCCGGCCTATTCTGCAAATGAGTGACACCAGCTCCATTAAAACCGGTGTGCAGCAGCTGGTTAATCTGCTTTAGCTGCTGTATTGCACGAAGGCGGCGCGTTCTATTGGTGTGTTGCCGACTATCACAGGCTGAATACAGATCAGGGCCTGTTCGATTTCAGCCCAGATCCGACTTCGCATCTTGAATAATCGACTGCGCCCCTACAGCTGTGATTCCATAGGGAAGATGCTCAGCAGGCCAATGCCGAGACGGCGCCAGAAACCGGTATAGGGATCGACATCATAGGTTACCGGCTTGCCGTTTTCATATCCGTGCCACAGGATCTGGATCACCTCGTCGTCATCGACCAGTTCCAGACGAAAGGCATCCCTGTCAAGATTGTCCAGAATTGACTGCACCATATCTTCGG
Source organism: Gammaproteobacteria bacterium (assembly GCA_011051475.1). Lineage (GTDB taxonomy): Bacteria > Pseudomonadota > Gammaproteobacteria > SZUA-229 > SZUA-229. The sequence continues at coordinate 12,828 of DRLE01000088.1, read as the reverse complement.
CCAGTTTCTCCGAATGCAGGACAACGCCTATCTCGGTATTTTCGTAGAACGAACGCGGGTCAAGGTTCAGTGAGCCGATAAACACCAGCTTTCTGTCCAGCATAAAGGTTTTGGCGTGCAGGCTGGCGCTGGATGAGCCGCCCAGGCTTTCCTTTTTATTCGCCTTCATTGCCTTTCGCTGCGCCCGGGTCAGCTTCTTGTTCATCTCGTAAATCTCGACACCTGTACGCAGCAGATCATCGCGATAATTGGCGTAACCGGCATGCACCACGCCAACATCGTTAGAAGACAGCGAATTCGTCAGGATAACCACACGTATACCCCTGTCGACCAGATCCTTGAAAAACGCCACCCCTTCCTTGCCCGGTACGAAATAAGGAGAAACGATCACCAGCTCTTTTTCGAGATTCTGGAAGTAGGGCTCCAGCTGGGTCGTCAGGTGTAACTGGGTATCTTCACGGGAACCGCGTATTTTTTCCGGGTCGTCAACCACGACCTCGGCATCCCCCCAGTAATACCCCAGGTCGTTTTTCACCGCCTTGCGGTACAGGTCGGAATTATACAAGGCCTGTATATAAACGGATTCCTTATAGGTGGCTTCGTAATTATTGACATAGTCGATAAGCTGTCGGTATTCCTCGTCACTGATATTTTTATCGATAATGCTTTCTACGGGATAAACCAGCTCACTGTTCCAGTACAGATCAAAGGCGTTCGATACTTCCCGGACAACATCACCGACAACGACAACATCAAGATCAGCGAACTCAACGGCCGGGTCCGCATCGAAATATTCATCGCCGATATTGCGTCCGCCAAGAATGGCGTAGGCGTTGTCCACGGTATACGACTTGTTGTGCATACGACGTGTCACCGAACCCAGGCCGGTAACGAACTGCAGGCCCCTGCCCACCTTTCTGTCAAACGGGTTAAAGATGCGAATCTGGATATTGGGATGGCGGTTGATCAACGCCAGGTCACGGTCGCGCCCGTCAAAATCCATATCATCCAGCAGTATGCGCACCCTGACGCCCCGCTCGGCCGCCTTCAGCAGAATACTGGTAAACAGATTGCCCACCATATCAGGGTGATAAAGATAATACTGTACGTCGATGCTGCGCTCTGCCTCTTCGGCCAGTATTGCGCGGGCGGTAAAGGCATCAATACCGCTTTCAAGCAAAAGAAAACCGTCCTCGCCACCATGTTTTGCGCTGAGTCTGTGAGCCTCCTTGCCAAGCAGGGTATTTCCGGTATCCGTGTAAGCGTATGACTCGACGCGGTCGACATTTTCCGGGAGCGAGGTACAGGCGCTGACCGACATCAACAGGGCAGCAACAGGGATGAAGTAGCGAAACATGATCTTCCAGCCGAAATTCTTTAATAATTTAATATAAATCATAACATACCGGGTTTACTTCGCTTAAGAGCGCCCATACATACAGCACTGAAACAGAAAACCGGCGGACATACCCTGCCACTGTACAGCGGTCTCGTGTTAGACTGCGGGCTGTTTAACCGCTGCAGAAAGAACCCGTCTCTAAAAACCCAGTTACGATGGAACAGGATCGCTCACAAAAAACCGAAGACCAGATTCTGGCGCTGTCCGATGCCCTGCAAAGCGGCACCATGCAGCACGCGCGCGGCATGCTCAATGAGCTGAGTCCGGCGGAAATCGCCCATCTGCTCGAGTCTCTGCCGCATACCGAACGAAATATCATCTGGGAGCTGGTCGATCCGGACAAGGAAGGCGAGGTCCTGATCCAGCTCGGCGACGAGATCCGCTCCACCCTGATCAAGGACATGTCCCTGCAGGACATGGTCAACGCTACCGAAGGCATGGACGTCGACGACCTCGCCGACTATATCCAGGCTCTGCCCGACCGCGTCACCACCCAGGTTCTGACCTCACTGGACACCCAGAACCGCGAGCGTCTGGAAGCCGTACTCTCCTATCCCGAGGACAGCGCCGGCGGTTTGATGAACACCGACACCATTACGGTGCGCGGTGAGGTTACTCTGGATGTTGTGCTGCGCTACCTGCGCCGCATGGGCAAACTGCCCGACCACACCGACAGCCTGTTCGTTACCAACCGGGATAATGTTTTTATCGGTACCCTGCCACTGGCCAGTATTGTCACCAATGACCCGGACAAAACCGTGGCCGAGGTCATGAGCCGTGATACCGAGGTTATCAAGGCCAGCATGGAAGACGACGAGGTTGCCAAGATATTCGAAACCCACGATCTGATCTCCGCACCGGTCGTTGATGAAAACATGAAACTGCTTGGTCGTATTACCGTGGATGACGTGGTTGATGTTATCCGTGACGAGGCCGAACACTCGGTACTGGGTATGGCCGGTCTGACCGAAGAGGAAGACCTTTTCGCACCACCCCTGCCCAGCGCCAAACGTCGCGCAGTCTGGCTGGGTATCAATCTGATCACCGCCTTTATGGCCTCCTGGGTGGTTTCCAATTTCGAGGACACCCTGCAGAAAGTCGTTACCATTGCCGTGCTCATGAACGTGGTCGCCAGCATGGGCGGCATTGCCGGCTCGCAAACCCTGACCCTGGTTATCCGCGGCCTGGCCCTGGGTCAGGTCAGTCGCAGCAATCGCAGTTGGCTGGTCAACAAGGAAATCATTGTCGGCCTGCTCAATGGTATTGCCTGGGCATTCGTTATCGGCGCCATTTCCGTATTCTGGTTCGATGACCTGCAGGTAGGCTATGTCATCGCCGCGGCTACCATTATCAACCTGTTTGTTGCCGCTTTCTCCGGCGTGGTGATCCCGATCGTGATGAACAAACTGAATATCGACCCGGCCATTGCAGGAAACGTGGTATTGACTACAATTACCGATATCGTTGGTCTTTTTGCCTTTCTCGGCCTGGCCACCGCGTTTTTACTTTAAGCGACTCTTTTTGCAGGACACCTTCATGAAAAAATTACTGTTACTCACCATGCTGCTGATCAGCACGGTGATGTTCTCCGCCCCCTCATCAGCCGAAATCCGTTATTACACCGCCAAAGACCTGGACATGAGCCATGTGCGTGACGTCAAGGACAAGAAAAAGCGTTTCTTTGATTTCATGCGTCCCATTGTAGAAGCGGAAAACGCGCGGGTACTGGCGCTGCGCGAGAAACTGCTGGAAGCGAAAAAGAACAATAACAATAAAGCCTTTGTTGCAAAGGTTGCCGAAGAATACAGCGTAAAAGACTGGACGGGCTCGGAAGCCGACTGGAAAAAACTGCTGGAACGGGTTGATGCCGTTCCCCTGGAACTGGTGCTGGCGCAAAGCGCCAACGAATCGGCCTGGGGTCAGTCACGCTTCGCCAGGGAGGGTAACAATTTCTTCGGCCAATGGTGCTATAAAAAAGGTTGCGGCATCGTTCCGGCCAAACGCGACAAGGGCGCGCGCCATGAGGTGGCGAAGTTCAAAAGCGTCAATCACTCCGTGCGCAGCTACATCAAGAACATCAACACCGGCCGCGTCTACGCACCATTGCGACAGATCCGCGCCCAGGAACGTGCCGAAGGTAAACCACCCAGCGCCCACAACCAGGCCGCCGGCCTGATCAAGTATTCCACCCGCCGCGAAGCCTATGTAAAAGAAATTCGTTCGATGATACGGGTGAATCAGAAACTGATGCGTGGCGAGGCCTAGCCTTGCTGCTGCAGTGATGCAGAAAACACCTTGACAACACGTTGCCGCATATAACGCGAAAGACGCAACTTTTTTTGTCATCCTGAGCGGAGTGTCAGCGTAGTCGATCGTTACATGGATGTAACTTATTAGGGCAATGCAGGAGCAATTGCCGAAGAATCTTGTCAGCTGAACATTCAGTGGCATCAGATCCTTCGGCTACGCTCAGGATGACAGACAATACCGTATTCTGTTTGCGCCTTTCGCGCTCTTAGCGACAAAACAAGCCCTTCCTGAAATACCCTCACCGGCACATCCCGCTGCCACACAATTATCCTGATCTGGCGAAATGTGGCAAATTTCTGTCCATAACTGTCAAGCTGTGTTTTCCGGATATGGCATAGTTGAATGACAGCGTGGACTATACTTTTAAGCAAATGCCATACATAACAATCACGGGAAGCATTCGCCATGGCTGAAATCATTCCGCCATTGAACAGACAAACCCTGGGCCGCATGACAGCCGGTGAAAAGCGCCTGGCAAAACGTCTGGTTACATTACTGGAAGATGACTATCTTGTCTGGTATGACATTCCACTGGGCAACAAACGACGCTATCCTGATTTTATTATCCTGCACCCTTCACGCGGCCTGCTGTTTCTGGAGGTAAAGGACTGGAAGCTGGAAACCCTGCAGAACATCAATAAAACCGATGTCACCTTGTTAACCAGCAATGGCCTGGTCACCAAAGCCCATCCGCTGGAGCAGGCACGCCAGTACGCCTACACCGTTATCGACAGGCTGCAGAAGGACCCGGCGCTGGTTGAGAAACACGGCGCTCACAAAGGCAATCTGATTATGCCCTATGGCTGGGGCGTGGTATTGACCAATATCACCCGCAAACAGATGCAAAGGGCCGTTCCCGAGAATGATCTGGAAATACTGTTTCCCGATCACCTGACATTGTACAAGGATGAAATGACCGAAAGCACCGACCCCGAGTCGTTTCAGAAACACCTGTGGGACATGTTTCATTACAATTTCGGCACCACCCTGAGCCTGCCGCAGATCGACCGTATCCGCTGGCACCTGTTTCCGGAAATCCGTATCAATGACGACAGCCAGCAGGCCCTGTTCGGCCCTGATGAGGGCGAAGAGCCTGCCGGGAACAATCTGCCGGACATTATCAAGATTATGGATATTCAGCAGGAACAGCTGGCGCGCAGTCTGGGCGAAGGCCACCGCGTGATTCACGGCGTTTCCGGTTCCGGCAAGACCCTGATTCTGGGCTATCGCTGCCTGTATCTGGCAAAGCTTATGCACAAGCCCATTCTGGTGCTGTGCTTCAATATTACGCTGGCGGCAAAGCTGCGCGCCTTTATCAATGAACGCGGTATTGGCGGACAGGTACAGGTCTATCACTTTCACGACTGGTGCGGCCAGCAACTGAAAACCTATCACGTACAACTGCCCGAATCCGACAAGCCGGTATGGGAGCAGCAGGTAGAAGCCGTCATCGACGCGGTGGACAGAGGCGAAATACCCAGAGCGCAGTACGGCGCCCTGCTGATCGATGAAGGTCACGATTTTGAAGCCGACTGGCTGCGCCTTATCGTACAGATGGTCGACCCGGAATCCGATTCGGTCCTGCTGCTCTACGATGATGCCCAGTCCATCTACGCCCGCGGCAGCCAGGGCAGAACACTGAACTTCAGCCTGTCCAGCGTCGGCATCAAGGCACAGGGACGCACCACCATTCTGCGACTGAATTATCGCAATACGCGGGAAATCCTCGATTTCGCCTATACCTTTGCCCGGCAATATATCGACCCGCACGCAGCCGAGGACGACGACCATATACCACTGGTCGAGCCGGAAGCGGCTGGCGGTCACGGCCCCCTGCCGGCGGTACGCCGGTTCAAATCCCTGCAGGAAGAACTTGCTTATCTGACAAAGTGCCTGAGGCACTGGCAAAAGCAGGGCATCCCCCTGGGTGACTGCGCCATTCTCTACATGAACCGATACCAGGGCGAAGCCATGAGTAAAAAGCTGGATGCGGAAAACATTCCGCACAACTGGCTGGGCAGTTCCGCCCGGAAGAAAGCCTACCGGCCTGACAAGGACAGGGTCACCCTGGTCACAGTACACAGCAGCAAGGGACTGGAATTCCCGCGCGTGTTAATGATGGGCGTGGGCCAGCTAAAAGATGAAGATGAAAACCTGCAACAGGGCGCGCGCCTGCTGTATGTCGGCATGACCCGCGCGCAGGAACGCCTGCTGATCACGACTTCGTCGGACAATTTATTGAGTAAGCAGCTTGTGCAGGTATCACATGAACTGCAGGCAAACACCTGAATTGTGGCATGTCGTTTAAAAAGCTTGCCGCCGCAAAGGACGCGAAAAACGCAACGTCTTGTTTTTTGTCATCCTGAGCGGAGCGTCAGCGTAGTCGATCGTTACATGGATGTAACTTATTAGAGCAATGCAGGAGCAATTGCCGAAGGATCTTGGCAACTGAACATTCAGTGGCATCAGATCCTTCGGCTACGCTCAGGATGACAGACAATACCGTATTCTCTTTGCGCCTTTCGCGTTCTTTGCCTGCATGGATGCAGGTAAGGAGCGTGAGCAGGATGCGGTAGCTTCGCGGCGAAAATGCCTTTCGCTTTTACTTGCGACGATGCGCCTGCATTTTCAGACGCAGGGCATTGAGCTTGATAAAGCCATCCGCGTCCTTATGATCATAGGCACCCTCGTCGTCCTCAAAGGTAGCGATTGCCTCGTCGAACAACGAATCATCCGACTTGCGACCGACGATATCGACATTGCCCTTGTACAGTTTCACGCGCACCACGCCATTGACGAACGTCTGAGAGGCGTCGATCATCTGCTGCATCATTTCACGTTCCGGGCTCCACCAGTAACCGTTGTAGATCAGCTGGGCATAGCGCGGCATCAGCTCGTCTTTCAGGTGAGCGACTTCACGATCAAGTGTCAAGGATTCCATGGCGCGGTGGGCGCGCAGCATAATGGTGCCGCCCGGTGTTTCATAGCAGCCGCGCGATTTCATGCCGATATAGCGGTTCTCGACAATATCGAGGCGACCAATGCCGTTCTCACTGCCCAGACGATTAAGCTCGGAGAGAATACCGGCCGGCGTCATTTCCCTGCCATCGATAGCGACAATATCACCACGCTTGTAAGTCAGTTCGATATAGGTCGGCTCGTCCGGCGCGTTTTCCGGTGATACGGTCCAGCGCCACATATCTTCCTCGGCCTCCGCCCAGGGGTCTTCCAGTATGCCGCCTTCGTAGGAGATATGCAGCAGGTTGGCGTCCATGGAATACGGTGATTTCTTGCCCTTGTTGAAGTCCACCTCGATGCCATGCTTCTCGGCGTATGCCATCAGCTTTTCACGTGACAGCAGGTCCCATTCACGCCAGGGCGCAATCACGTGCACACCGGGCTTTAAGGCATAGGCGCCCAGCTCGAAACGGATCTGGTCATTACCCTTGCCGGTAGCGCCGTGGGAAATGGCGTCGGCGCCGGTTTCATTGGCGATTTCCACCATGCGTTTGGCAATCAGCGGACGGGCGATGGAAGTACCCAGCAGATACTCGCCTTCATACACGGTATTGGCGCGAAACATGGGATAGACATAATCGGCAACAAACTCTTCGGTAAGGTCATCGATATAGATTTCCTTCACCCCCAGCGCCTCGGCCTTGCCGCGCACCGGCTCGACCTCTTCGCCCTGACCGATATCCGCGGTAAAGGTCACCACCTCGCACTGGTACTCATCCTGCAGCCATTTCAGAATGACAGACGTATCCAGGCCGCCGGAATAGGCAAGCACCGCTTTTTTAATGGAAGGTTTTGCAGACATGGTGACACCGTTTAGTATTCGTAAAAGAGGCGGGGATTATACTGAAAAACCGCAATTTATTCAGCGAGTCTATATCGTGGTATGTTTTTTCCGCAAATGAACGCTAATAAACGCAAATTAGAAACTTTTTTTCCGCAGATGAACGCAGATAAACACAGATGTTCCTTGTACTATATGTCATTCTGAGCGAAGTCGAAGAATCTTTTACCACGATGCAATCAGCTACTTACGGAGTACAAGATTTTCCGGTAACTGCTCCTGCGTTACCCTACTACCGTCCATCCATGGACATATCAACTTCACTTCGTTCCGCTCAAAATGACAAAAACATATCTGTGTTTATCTGCGTTCATCTGCGGAAAATAAAGCTTTTATTTGCGTTTATTAGCGTTCATTTGCGGATAATACAAAACTCCCCACTATATTAAATTCGACTAAATAAGCATTAACTTTTATAATCTGCACCCTGATGCGCGGGTTAATGGTTTAGATTTCCTTGCGTTATAGACAATAATTAAAGAATTCCATTAAATACCGTTATTTCCCATCGAAATGGGCTATAAATGACGCTATTTGTGGCAAATGTGCGAGATTCCGATGAGAGAGTTACACGATATTGACCCGCTGGAAACCCAGGAATGGCTGGATGCCTTACATGCCGTTATTGAAAATGAAGGCGTAGAGCGCGCACATTTCCTGCTTGAACAGTTAATCGATGATGCCCGGCGCAACGGTGCCAATCTGCCGTTTACCAATAATACGGCCTACCTGAACACCATTCCACCGCACCTGGAACAGCGCACACCCGGTGACCCGGAACTGGAAGACCGCATCCGCTCCTATATCCGCTGGAACGCCATGGCCATGGTGGTTCGCGCCAACAAGGAAAGCTCGGAACTGGGCGGCCATATCGCCAGCTTTGCTTCAGCCGCCACCCTCTACGATGTCGGCTTCAACCATTTTTTCCATGCGCCGACACCCGACCACGGCGGTGACCTGGTTTTTATCCAGGGCCACTCCGCACCCGGCATCTATGCCCGCGCCTTTCTTGAAGGCAGATTAAGCAAAGAACAACTGGACAACTTCCGCCAGGAAGTCGACGGCAAGGGCCTGTCTTCCTACCCGCACCCCTGGCTGATGCCGGATTTCTGGCAGTTCCCCACGGTGTCCATGGGCCTGGGGCCGATTATGGCCATCTACCAGGCGCGCTTTATGAAATACCTGCAGGACCGCGGCCTGGCCAAAACCGACAACCGCAAGGTCTGGGCCTTCTGCGGTGACGGTGAAATGGACGAACCGGAATCCCTGGGCGCGCTGACCCTGGGCGGCCGCGAAAATCTCGACAACCTGATCTTCGTCATCAATTGCAATCTGCAGCGCCTTGACGGCCCGGTACGCGGCAATGGCAAGATTATCCAGGAGCTCGAATCCATGTTCCGCGGCGCCGGCTGGAATGTTATCAAGGTTATCTGGGGTTCCTACTGGGATCCGCTGCTGGCCAAGGACAAGGACGGCCTGCTGCGCAAGCGTATGGAAGAAGTGGTCGACGGCGACTACCAGAACTACAAGGCCAAAGACGGCGCCTATGTGCGCGAACACTTCTTCAACACCCCCGAACTCAAAGCCATGGTCGCACATATGTCCGATGATGACATCTGGCGCCTGAACCGTGGCGGTCATGACCCCTATAAAGTCTATGCCGCCTACAAGGCTGCAATGGACCACAAGGGCCAGCCTACCGTTATTCTTACCAAGACCGTGAAAGGTTATGGTATGGGCGAGGCCGGAGAAGGCCAGAACACCACGCATTCGCAGAAGAAAATGAATATCGAGGCGCTGCAGACATTCGCCAAGCGCTTTAATATCCCGCTGGATGACAAGCAGATCGAGTCTGCCGAATACTACATGCCGGACGCCGACAGCGCTGAAATGAAATACATGCTGGGCCAGCGCAAAAAACTCGGCGGCTACCTGCCCTCACGCACTCACCTGGCGGCGCCGCTGGAAGTGCCTGATCTGACGGCCTTTGAAGCCCTGCTGGAAGGCTCGGGCGAGCGCGAAATGTCGACCACCATGGCCTTTGTGCGCATTCTGACCTCACTGGCGCGTGACAAGAAGGTCGGCAAGAATATTGTTCCCATCGTGCCCGACGAAGCCCGTACCTTCGGCATGGAAGGCATGTTCCGCCAGCTTGGCATCTACTCTTCCGTCGGCCAGCTGTACGAGCCCCAGGACAAGGCCCAGGTCATGTTCTACAAGGAAGACAAGAGCGGCCAGATCCTGGAGGAAGGTATCAATGAAGCCGGCGCCATGTCCTCATGGATTGCCGCGGCCACCGCCTACAGCTCCCACGGCGTCAATATGATTCCGTTCTATATCTATTACTCCATGTTTGGTTTCCAGCGCGTTGGCGATCTGGCCTGGGCCGCCGGTGACATGCAGGCGCGCGGTTTCCTGATCGGCGCCACCGCCGGGCGTACCACCCTGGCCGGTGAAGGCCTGCAGCACCAGGACGGCCACAGCCTGATTACCGCCTCCACGATCCCGAACTGCGTGGCCTACGATCCCTGCTTCGCCTACGAGCTGGCGGTGATCATCCATGACGGCATGCGTCGCATGGTGCAGGAACAGGAAAATGTTTATTACTACATCACCACGATGAACGAAAACTACCGGATGCCGGCCATGCCCAAAGGCGCGGAAAAAGGCATCCTCAAGGGTATGTATCGCTTCAGTGCTGATAAGGCCAAAAAAGGCGAGCACAAGGTGCAGCTGTTCGGCAGTGGCACCATCCTGCGTGAAGTCATCGAAGCTGCCGAGCTGCTGAAAAAAGACTGGAAGATCAGCGCCGATGTCTGGAGCATCACCAGCTACAATGAACTGGCACGCGAAGCCGTGGACTGCGAGCGCTGGAATATGCTCAACCCGGACAAGAAACAGAAAGTACCCTACATTACCCAGCAACTGGCCAAATCCGAAGGACCGGTTATTGCCTCTTCGGACTATATCCGCAGCGTTTCCAACCAGGTTCGCCAGTATGTGCCGGGCACCTACACCGTGCTGGGCACCGACGGCTTCGGCCGCTCCGACACGCGCAAGAACCTGCGCCGCCACTTCGAGGTCAACAGCCACTATGTGGTGCTGGCCACGCTGAAAACACTGGCCGATGAAGGCACCATCCCGGCGAAGAAGGTCACCGATGCCATCAAGAAATACGGCATCAGCGTGAGAAAACCCAATCCCATTACCGCGTAAACCCTGAAAGCAGACAAGGGCGCGAAGCAGAGAAAACTTATGGCAGATATTAAAAACGTTCCTGTACCGGATATCGGCGATTTCGAAGGCGTCGAGGTCATTGAAATCCTGGTGGCCGCCGGCGACCAGATCAGTGCCGAAGACCCGCTGGTTTCCCTGGAATCCGACAAGGCGGCAATGGAAATCCCATCCCCCTTTGCCGGCACCGTCAAGGAGGTCAAGGTCAAGCTGGGTGACAAGGTTTCCGAAGGCGACCTGCTGATCACCATGGAAGTCAGCGACAGCGCCGGCACGGAAGAAGCCGCAGACAGCCCCGCCCCGGCGGAAGAAGAAAAACCGGTCGCCGAAGCACCGGCAGCGCCAGCCGCGCCCGAGCCTGTCGCGCCCCCGCCAACACCGGCCGCCGCCGCGCCCGCACCGTCACAGACCGTGGCGCATATCGACGAAGAAGCCTTCCGCAAGGCCCACGCCAGCCCGGCGGTGCGCAAGTTCGCCCGCGAGCTGGGCGCCGACCTGTCACAGATCAGCGGCAGCGGCGCCAAGGGACGTATTCTGAAAGAAGATGTAAAAGCCTGGGTTAAACAGGCACTGGCCAAAGGCACACAGGGCAGCGGCCTGGGCATTGAGCCCATGCCGGAAGTTGATTTCTCCCAGTTCGGCGAGATCGAAACCCAGGCGCTTACCCGCATCAACAAACTCACCGGCAAGTTCCTGCACCGCAACTGGCTTACCGTGCCGCACGTTACCCAGTTCGACGAGGCCGATATCACTGAGCTGGAGAAATTCCGCAAACAGCTCAATGAGGAAAACAAGAAGGAAGGTATCCGCGTCACCGTGCTGGCCTTTTTGATGAAGGCCCTGGTTTCCGCACTAAAGGAATTCCCGCGCTTCAACTCCTCGCTGGACCATACCGGTGAAAACCTGATTCTGAAAAAATACATCAATATCGGCGTCGCCATGGATACCGAAGACGGCCTGGTGGTTCCGGTTATTCGTGACTGCGACCGCAAGACCCTGATCGAACTGGCCACCGAGCTGGTGGAAACCAGCAAGCGCGCCCGCGATAAAAAACTGACACCGACCGACATGTCCGGCGGCTGCATTACCATTTCCAGCCTCGGCGGCATTGGCGGCACCGCCTTTACCCCCATCGTCAACGCGCCGGAAGTGGCCATCCTGGGCGTATCACGTTCCAGCATGAAACCGGTTTATATCACCAACGATGATGGCGAAGGCGAATTCGTCCCGCGCCTGATCCTGCCGCTGTCACTGTCCTACGACCATCGCGTGATAGACGGCGCCGACGGCGCGCGATTTACCTCTTACCTGAGCCGCGTGTTGTCGGATACACGCAGGCTGTTACTGTAACAATTAAACTTTCCGCGAATGAACGCAAATGAACGCAAATAAAGGCCTGGAATGAAAAACTTCGTGCCACTATTATCGTACTGTCATTTGCGTTCATTTGCGTTTATTTGCGGATAAACAAAACATGAGCAAAATAGTTGATGTAAAAGTCCCCGATATCGGCGATTTCTCCGACGTCGATATTATCGAAGTCCTGGTCAACCCCGGTGACGTCATTGCCGAGGAAGACCCCTTAATCACCCTGGAATCGGACAAGGCATCGATTGAAATCCCCTCGCCTTCTTCCGGCACCGTCTCCGAGGTGCTGGTCAAGGTCAATGACAAGGTCAACGAGGGCGATGTAATCCTCAGGCTCGAAGTATCCGACAGCGCCGGTGACACCGCTCCGGCGGCTGAAGCCGCTGCAGAAACGCCCGCGGCCAGTGAAGCAGAGGCGGCCCCTGCCAGCGATACACCGCCAGCGGCAGCGCCGGCGCCCGCAGCCGCCAGCTTTGACGGGCAAAGCGATATGCATGCCGAAGTCGTGGTACTCGGCTCCGGTCCCGGCGGCTACACCGCCGCCTTTCGCGCCGCCGACCTCGGCAAAAAAGTCATTCTGATCGAAAAATACGACAGCATTGGCGGCGTCTGCCTGAATGTCGGCTGCATTCCCTCCAAGGCCCTGCTGCACACCGCG
>DRLE01000087.1 GCA_011051475.1 Gammaproteobacteria bacterium | reverse complement strand
GAACGCCATTATCCAGGCCGATGAGGAAACCAATGCGCTGATTATTACCGCCGATCCGAACACGGTGAAAAATCTTAAGGCTGTTATTCGCCAGCTCGATATTCGCCGCGCACAGGTGCTGATCGAAGCCATTATTGCCGAAATTACCAGCACCAATGACAAGGAACTGGGTGTGGGTGTTGCCGTCGATGGTACCCAGCGGGACAGTGGTGCGCTGCCGGTAGGTCTGAGTAATTTTGCCGGTATCGGTGATCTGCTGCTCAGCGCGCTGGGCGGCAGCGCCCCGACGTCAGCACCATCGGGCATGTCTTTCGCCATTGGTGGCGAGAACGGCGGCGTGCGTTACGGTGCCCTGTTGCGCGCCCTGCAGACCGACCAGAATACCAATATCCTTTCCACCCCGAACATCGTGACCCTGGACAATGAAGAAGCCGAACTTATTGTCGGTCAGAACCTGCCCTTCGTTACCGGCAGCTTTACCGGTACCGGCAGTACCAACCCGAGCAATCCGTTCCAGACCATTGAACGCCAGGACGTGGGCCTGACCCTGAAGGTGACACCGCAGATCAACGAGGGCGACACCGTCAAGCTGGTGCTGGAACAGGAAACCTCGACCGTTATTCCCGGCACCTTCGAGCAGGGCATTGCCACACGCAAGCGCTCCATTAAAACCAGTGTGCTGGTGGATGACGGTGGCATTCTGATTCTCGGCGGTCTGATCCAGGAAGAGGTTACCGACACCGAAAGCAAGGTGCCCCTGCTGGGTGACATTCCGGTCATCGGCTTCCTGTTCCGCACCGAGAATACTTCGCGCACCAAGGCCAATCTGATGGTTTTCCTGCGCCCGACCATCCTGCGTGACTACAAGGACGCCACCTTCGTCACCAACGAAAAATACAACTTTATCCGTGGCGTTGAAAGCGAACCCTATAATGCCGAAGACGGCAGTTATGGCCTGCTGGACAGTGCCGTGCCCAGGCTGCCCCCGATCGAAGATATCGATCGCTCGAAGCAGAACGTGGAAAAGAACAAGAGCGAAGCCGAACCGGTTGATGACGGCTGGGATGACGATGACGATTTCCTCTGACGCACAGCTTGAAACCGGTGACGAGGTTTATGAGCCGGCACTGTTCGAGCCGGGCGAGGCGGTCAGCGCGCAGATCCTGCCCTATGCCTTTGCCAAGCGCCACGGGGTCCTGATCAGCCAGATCGATGATGGCCATCTCACCCTGCTGCACACGGGTGATCCCGACCCGCAGGTGATAGCTGAGGTGGCGCGCATCAGCCGGCGCCGGGTAAGCCTGAGTCCGGCCAGCGACGAGCAGTTTGCCGCCCTGCTGGCGCAGACCTACGAGCAGGGCAGTGACCAGGCCATGGCCATGATGGAAGGCGTTGGCGACGAGCTCGATCTCGACGAGCTGGCCGAAACCCTGGAGCCGGAAGATTTAATGGAGGCGGATGACGATGCGCCCATTATCCGCCTGATCAATGCCCTGCTGACCGAGGCCATCAAGGTCAATGCATCGGACGTACATATCGAACCTTTTGAAAACCGCATGCGCGTGCGTTTTCGCGTCGACGGCATGCTGCGCGAAATCCTGCAGCCGCCGGGCAATATCGCGCCGCTGGTTATCTCGCGTATCAAGGTGATGGCCAAACTGGATATTGCCGAAAAACGATTGCCGCAGGACGGCCGCATCTCGCTGAAAGTGGCCGGCCGCGCCGTCGATGTGCGCGTATCCACGCTGCCTTCCGGTCATGGTGAGCGCGTGGTTATGCGACTGCTCGACAAACAGGCCGGGCGCCTCGACCTCGAACAGCTGGGCATGTCCGACGAGGTGTACAACAGGTTTCTCGAAGTGCTGCACAAGCCGCACGGTATTATCCTGGTGACCGGCCCGACCGGTTCGGGCAAGACCACCACGCTGTATGCCGGCCTTTCCGTGCTCAATGAAAAGACCCGCAATATTCTTACCGTGGAAGACCCCATCGAGTATTACATCGACGGCATCGGCCAGACCCAGGTCAATACCAAGGTCGATATGACCTTTGCCCGCGGCCTGCGCTCCATCCTGCGTCAGGACCCGGATGTGGTCATGATCGGTGAGATCCGTGATCTGGAAACCGCCTCCATTGCGGTGCAGGCCAGTCTTACCGGTCATCTGGTGCTGTCCACGCTGCATACCAACAGCGCGATTGGCGCCATCAGCCGTCTGCGCGACATGGGTGTGGAACCCTTCCTGCTGGCCTCCAGCCTGATCGGGCTGATGGCGCAGCGTCTGGTGCGCAATCTCTGCCCGCACTGCAAGGAGCCGCACACCATCAGTGAAAAGGAACGCGAATGGCTGGGTCAGGACATTGAAGACAAGCGGATTATCTACAGCGCAAAAGGCTGCGAGCAGTGCAACCACCTGGGCTATATCGGCCGCAGCGGTCTCTACGAATTCATCCCGGTCGACCATACCCTGCAGAACATGATCCACGAAGGCGAAAGCGAACAGGCCATGGAAGACTACGCCCATACCATCGCCTCAAGCCTCACCGCAGACGGCCGTCGCATGATACTCGATGGGCGTACCTCGCTGGAAGAAGTCTTGAGAGTCAGTCGGGACGACTGACGCTAGTTAATAACTAATAGTGAATAGTGAATAGTGAAAAAACAGCCGTATTTGACAATACCTGAGAAAACCACGGGGCATGGTACGCTTTTCACTATTCACTATTTACTATTCACTATTCACTGCTTCTAAAAAGTGTCCGCCTTCGACTACATCGCTCTCGACGCCAACGGCAAGGAACGCAAGGGAATTGTTGAAGGCGATACTGCGCGCCAGGTGCGGCAGATGCTGCGCGACAAGGGGCTGATGCCGCTTGAGATTACCGAGAGCAAGAAGAAGGCGCAGGACAAGGTGGGTGGCAATCTCAGGCTGCCGCAGTTTATGCAGCGTGGTATCAGCGCTACCGAGCTGGCATTGCTGACCCGCCAGCTGGCGACCCTGATACAGGCGGCGCTGCCGCTGGATGAAACCCTGGCGGCCGTGGCCAACCAGACCGAGAAACCGCGCATTAAAAGCATGCTGTACGCCATCCGCTCGCGCGTGCTCGAGGGGCATTCACTGGCCACCGGCCTGGCCGATTATCCCAAGGTGTTTCCCGAGCTCTATCGCGCCACGGTCGATGCCGGTGAACAGTCAGGACACCTCGATACCGTACTCGAGCGCCTTGCCGATTACACCGAAAGCCGCCAGGAAATCCAGGGCAAGGTACGCCAGGCGATGATCTATCCGGCTTTCCTCTCACTGTTCGCCATTGCCATCGTCGTCTTTATGATGACCAGCATTGTGCCGCAGGTGGTCTCGGTATTCGAAGACACCGGCCAGGAACTGCCGGGGCTGACCTTGAGCCTGATCGCCATCAGCGACTTTGTTATGGACTACGGTGCTCTGCTTGGTCTGCTGATAAGCGCCGCCTTTGTCGGTTTCCAGTTTATGCTGACACGCCCGGCCTTTGTGATGAAATACCACCGTTTCCTGCTGCGCCTGCCGCTTATCCAGCGTCTGGTGCGCGGCCTCAATGCCGGCCTGTTTACCCGCACCTTCAGTATTCTTACCGGCAGTGGTGTAACCGTACTCGAAGCCATGAAGATATCCGCCAAGGTCGTCGCCAACCTGCCCATGCGCGAAGCCATTCTTGAGGCAACCGACAGGGTGCGCGAAGGCAGCACTATTAAAAACGCGCTGGAACTCAGCGGCCTGTTCCCGCCGATGACGCTGCAACTGATTGCCAGCGGCGAAAACAGCGGCAAGCTGGAGGAAATGCTCGAGCGCGCCTCCACCCAGCTTGAGCGCGAACAGATCACCCTGATCGCCTATATCGTCGGCATCCTCGAACCGGTGATTATTCTTACCATGGGCGTACTGGTGCTGCTGATCGTGCTCGGCATCCTGCTGCCGATCTTTGATCTGAATTCGCTGGTGAAATAATTGTTCTCTGACCGCGTTTTTTATTCAGCAGCCTGCTCGGGCAGAAAATAACCCAGCCTGCCATTGCGGCATTCGAGAAGCAGTGGCTCGGTTTTGTGGCTGTCCAGTATTGCCTGCAGTTCATCGAGTGAGTGCACGTCCTGCTCGTTTGCCCTGACCACGAGTTCGCCGACCGGCCATTCCATCTTGTCTGCCTGGCTACCCTGATGGATATGGGTGACGGCGAGGGTGGGTTTTTCCTGGTCAATGACCTGCAGCATGTCGATGCGGGCGTTGGCGTCGATATTGTTCATCGCCTCGATAATTTCGAAACTCAGTTCCTGGATAATCATGCCGTAGACGTCCAGATATCGTCTTTCCTCGATAATCGGCTGGGAGACCACGCCTTTTTCCGGGTCGCGCATTGCAGCGGCGGTGGCGGTGCGGGTTTTCCCGTCTCGGAGATAGGTGATATTGACCGCTTTTCCGATCGGGATCAGTTTCATTACATCGTAGATATTCCGGTGCCTGAAATGTCCCTCGCTGCCGATAACGATGCCGTGGCGGTCAAATTCAATGCCGTTGACCGAAAGAATAACATCGCGCTGTTTCAGGCCGGCTTTCTGCAAAAAGCCATTATTCAGCACCCTGGCGACCAGCAGGCCTCTGGCCATGGGTTGCTTCAGCAGGTCGTTGAAGTTGTCGGCATTTTTCTGCAGCATGCCGCCGATACCGGCAAAATGCGGTTCGTTTTTCTGCAGCAGGTTTTCGATAATGATTTTTACGAAACCTGCCGGCGTAATGAAACCGATATTTTCCGCATCGACCATGACCGCGGTGTTCAGGCCGACCACCTTGCCTTCAGCGCTGATGCTGGGGCCGCCGGAATT
>DRLE01000086.1 GCA_011051475.1 Gammaproteobacteria bacterium | reverse complement strand
CGATACCGGTAAGCATGATAAAGCCCAACCACACCGGCATGGACAGCGTCATGTCCGGGTTGAGCAGCAGGCCAAGGGCAATACCGATGGCTGAAAAGGGGATACTGAGCATAATAATCAGCGGATTGAGCAGCGATTCATACTGCACGGCCATGACCACGAAAACCAGGAAAATGGCCAGAAAAAGCACGATCAGTCCGTCATGCTGACTTTCCTCCAGGGTCAGGTTACTGTCATTATCATAAAGCACGTAGCCCTGCGGCAGTTTGAGATCTGCGAGCTTTTCCATGGCAGCGGCCAGCACCTTGCTGCGGTCAACACCTTTGTTGTATGAAGCGGATATTTCCACTATACGCTGCTGCTGGCTGCGTACAATTCGGCTCGCAGTTGATTTGTAGTTGATGCTGGCAATGTCGCCGAGGCGGATCGTCTGGCCGTTGCGGTAGTCGATAAGCAGGTTTTCCAGCACATTGGGATTCCAGGTTTCACTCAGGGGCAGGCGCAGGCGGATGTCAAAATCCTTGCCACCTTCAATGTAGGTACTGATGATCTCGCCATCCAGGGCAATTTTCAGTGCCGTACCGATATCGCTGGCATCGACATTAAACTGCGCGGCGCGCAGGCGGTCTATCTGTATACTGAGTTCCGGTCTTACCTCCTCGTAGGAATGGGTAAGATTGCTCAGGCCGTCAATGCCCTCCAGCAGCTTCACGGCTTCCTCGCCGAGTTCTCGCAGTTTTTCCAGGTTTTCACCACGTATATAGATACTGACATCATCGCTACCTCTTGCCAGGTGCATGCCTGGAACGCCGGCTACGCGCAGGTACAGTTTGAAGCCGGTGAGCCTGAGATCATTTATAATTTTGCGGGTTTTTTCTACCCATTGCTGGCTGCTGACAGTACGCTGGTTGATGGGGACCAGCTGTATAGAGATAGAGCTACGGTTACTGTTACCGAAAACAGAACGCCCGAAGACAAAGCCGCCGGAAGTGGTAAACAGGGTGTCTACATTTTTATCCTGTAATAAAAGGTTTTCAAGTTGATTGAGAGCATTGTCCATGTCGTCCAGACGCATGCTTGGATCACCAGTGATAGATAAAGTGACCCGACCCGCATCAACTCGTGGCAGGTCTATTTGACGGGTTTCACGGATTTGCAGCAGGGCCAGTAGCAGAAGTGTGACGAATACGAGGAGTGTGGCCAGTGGATGCGGAATAAAAAGAGAAGAAAGCGAATTATATTTTACTTTAATAATATTTATTAACTTATTGATTGTTCCTGTATCTTTTGCGCGATATTTAACCCTGGCTCCTAGTGCTGGAACCAGCGTGAGTGCCACGACAAGTGCTGCCAGCATGGCCGAGGTAATGGTGATTATCAGCTCCTGAAACAGCATGCCACTCATGCCGCCAATAAACAGGAAGGGCAGCAGGGCACCGAGGTTGGTGCTGGTTGAAGCCACGATCGGGCTGTTAACCTCGGTGGCCGCCTCGATGGCGTCTTCTTCGGAAACCTCGCCCTCGGCCTGGTGGCGGGTAATGTTTTCCAGCATAACAATGGTACTGTCGATGAGCAGACCCATGCCCAGGGCCAGGCCACCCAGGGTCATAATATTCAGGGTGAGGCCCATGGCCTGCATGATAATGAAGGTGACCAGAATACCCACGGGAATTGCGGTGCCAATAATCAGAGTGCGCTGCAGGCTGCCGAGAAACAGGTAGATAACGATCATGGCCAGCAGGGCGCCGCTGGCAGCAGCCCGTGCCGCATTAGTGATGGCATGACGGACGAATACCGACTGATCGGCAACAATAGCAAGCTGGATATCCTCGGGAATTACATGTTGTTTCTGCAGGTTCTTCAGGCGATGCTTGACCTCATCAACCACGGCAACGGTATTAGCCTGTGGTTGTTTCTGGATGGACAGCTTGATCCCGGGGACCTTGTTCAGGCGAATGCGCAGGCGTTCATCCTTGTGACTGTCACGTACCATGGCAATATCGTCAAGCTGGAGGAAATCGTAAAGTTCATCGTAGTTGCGACTTTGTTCTGTCTGCAGGGGTAGTTGTTCTATATCACGCAGTGAGCGGAAACGGCCCTCGGCCCGAGTGGTGACTTCATGGCCGTGTCCGCTCATGCGCCCGCCGGGCGCATCGGTATTCTGTCGCTGAATCTGCGTTGCCAGGTTTTGCAGTGACAGCCCACTGGCCGCCAGCTTTTCCTGGTCGGGAATAATATGGATCTCACGCTCCAGCCCGCCGCCGACTTCAACTGAGGCTACGCCTGGCAGATTAAGAAACCATTTTGAGAAGATATAATCAGCCCAGCTGCGCAGTTCAACCGAGCTACGGGTGTCAGAACTGACCACCAGTTCCATGACCGGAATTTGGGAAGGGTCGTGCTTATAGATAACCGGGGGTTCATTGCTCGGGGGCAGGAAGCGTTTGGCTCGATCAAGGCGAATACTGGCATCACGCAGGGCGTTATTGATATCAGTGCCGTAGGGAAAACTCAGGTCGACGGCGCTGCGTCCCTCGGTTGTGCGTGATTCAATTGCAATGGCATCCTCGGTAATGGCCAGTTGCTCTTCAAGTTGGCGGGTAACGCGGTCTTCCATGATACTGGCTGGTACACCGGGGTCAAGAATGCGAACGAGAACCTCGGGGGCAATAATGTGAGGCAGCAGGTTAATGCCCAGTTGCTTGAAGGAAAACAGGCCAAGGATCAGTACGCTTAAGGTCAGCATGCTTATGCCAACCGGGTGATGTATGGACCAGGCGGCCAGGCCGCCGCTGCGAAAACGTTTTTTCATTGTCGCTCTTTCTGGTTGTCTTCCTGACTTTTTCCTGTTTGTCCTGATTCGTGTGCAATTTCCACTGACTTGCCATCACGCAGGCCAATAAACCCGCGCACCACGATCCGGTCGCCGGTCTTGATGCCTGAGACAATTTCCAGTTGTTCTCCGAACTGGCGACCAGTTTCAACGCTGACTTTCTCTACCTGGGAAATGCCACGCTCCTTATTATCCTTAATGCGATAAATGTAGGCGCCTTCTATTTCATACTGCACAGCAGGCACCGGAAGGGTCAGCTTTTTGCCCGCGTTCAGCACAATGTCAGCACGAGCAAACTGGCCGGCCAGTACATTTGGAGGTGCCGGTTTTAGCAGGATTTCAATAATACCTTTATGGCTTTCAGGGTTGATCGTGGGATAGATACGGTTGAGTCGCGCCTTGAAGATCTGTCCCGCCAGAGCATCAATACGCAGGTTGACAGGCTGGCCGGTTTTGACCAGCGGCATCCAGCGTTCGGCAAGGCCCGCCTTTAGACGCAGAGCGTCCGGGTCAACCAGTGTTAGAATATGGGTCTGTGCTGGCAGTATATCACCGGTTTCGTACAGCCTGTCAGTTATAATGCCGTCAATCGGCGCCCTGATACTGCTGCGCTGCAGTCGGGTCAGCTGGCGTTTTTCCTCGGCGCGTGCAAGGTCAACCTCGGTTTCCGCCTTGGCCACTTCTTCCTCGGTAGCAATTTTTTTCGGCAGCAGGGTTTTTACACGGCTCAGGTCCAGTTCCGCCTGCTCGCGCGCGGCGCGGGCGCGGGCAACATCAAGTTTCAGCAGGGTATCGTCCAGTTGCACCAGTACCTGGCCCTTTTTCACCCGGTCGCCTTCATAAAAGGGCAGACGGGTAATACGGCCGCTTTCCTCATTATAAAGCCGGATTTTGTTCACCGCTTCCAGGGTACCGGTGAGGGTCTGCTTTACGGTGACAGGCTGTTTTTCAAGCCGCAGTACTTCCACCCGGTGGACGCCGGCTTTCGGATGCTGCAGGTGTTGCGCGCTATCATCCCCGTCACAGCTCGACAGCAGCAGGGCGCACAGTACAAGCACGGGTACACCTGTAAATAATGCGAAATAGTGAATTGTTTTTTTCGATATAATCATAAACTGAACTTTAACCCAAACTATCCAAAAACAACACCTTAGCCGCCCGGTAAACCTGAATGCAGCATCGATATACCACCGAACCCCACGGCAACCGCAAGGACCTGAATAATATCAAGCGGCTGCTGCCCTATATCTGGGATTTCAAGGGACGTGTACTGCTGGCCCTTGGCTGTCTGATTTTATCCAAAGTCGCGATTGTCGGTATGCCGCTGGTGCTGAAAGAAATTGTCGATACGCTCGACAGTACACGGTTGATGCAGAATGCCGCGCTCAGCCTGCCATTGTTCCTGCTGCTGGGCTACGGCGCACTGCGCCTGATGGCCAGTCTGTTCAACGAGCTGCGCGATGCCATTTTTGCGCGCGTGCGCTATCACGCCATGCGCGGCATCTCCCGACGGGTGCTCAGACACCTGTACTCGCTGTCGCTGTCCTACCATCTGGATCGCAAAACCGGCGGTATTACGCGTGATCTTGAGAGGGGCACCAACAGTCTGAGTTCCATTCTGAATTATCTGGTATTCAATATTTTTCCAACCGCGGTCGAATTCACCTTTGTTGCCATT
>DRLE01000085.1 GCA_011051475.1 Gammaproteobacteria bacterium | reverse complement strand
TCAGTCGCATGAACCTGGATGGTGATATGGACTATGCCTCACTGTCCGGTGGCATGAAACGCCGCGTGCTGCTGGCGCAGGCGCTGGTGACCAAGCCCGATATCCTGCTGCTGGACGAGCCCACCAACCATCTCGATCTGGAAGCAATCACCTGGCTGGAGGAGCAGCTGCTGGCCTGGCGCGGCGCCCTGATGTTTATTACCCATGACCGCGCCTTTATGCGCAAGCTGTCGACGCGCATCGTCGAGCTTGATCGTGGCCGCCTGGTCAGTTACCCCTGTGATTACGCCACCTACCTGAAGCGCAGGGCCGAAGCCCTGCATGCCGAGGAACTGGAAAACGCCCGTTTCGACAAGAAGCTGGCACAGGAGGAAGTCTGGATTCGCCAGGGCATCAAGGCGCGGCGTACGCGCAACGAGGGCAGGGTGCGCGATCTGAAGAAAATGCGCGAGCAGCGCCGTGAGCGTCGTGAGCAGATGGGCAAGGTGTCGATGAAGCTGGCGCAGTCCGAGCGCTCCGGCAAGCTGGTCGCCGAGCTTGAGGATGTCAGCTTTGAATATGAAGGTCGGCCACTGATCAAAAACCTGAGTACCACCATATTGCGCGGCGACAAGATCGGCATCCTGGGTCCCAATGGCGTCGGCAAGACCACCCTGCTGAAAATCATACTCGGTCAGCTGCAGCCTACCTCGGGCCGCGTGGTGCCGGGCAGCAAGCAGGAAGTGGCCTACTTCGACCAGTTTCGCGAGCAGCTCGACGACAGCGCCACGGTGATCGACAATCTGTCGCAGGGGCGCGAATTTATCGAGATCAATGGCAGTCGCAAGCATGTTATCGGTTATCTGCAGGACTTTCTGTTCGCGCCACAACGCGCGCGCTCGCCGGTGAGTATGCTCTCGGGCGGTGAACGTAACCGCCTGCTGCTGGCAAAGCTGTTTTCCAAACCCAGCAATATCCTGGTCATGGACGAGCCGACAAACGACCTGGATATCGAAACCCTGGAGCTGCTGGAAGAACTGCTGCTGGATTATAACGGCACCCTGCTGCTGGTCAGCCATGACCGTGAGTTCGTCAATAATGTCGTGACCAGTACGCTGGTGTTTGAAGGTGACGGCGTGGTGAATGAATATGTCGGCGGTTATGACGACTGGCTGCGTCAGCGCCGTCAGGTGGAAAAAACACCGGCCGAAAAGAAAGTGGCCGCAGATGAAAAGCCGGCAGGCAGCACCGGCCGGGCAGCAAAAAAGAAGAAGCTCAGCTACAAGGACCAGCGTGAGCTTGATGCTCTGCCACAGAAAATTGAACAGGCCGAGGCAGCGGTAGAAGCGCTGCAGTCGGAAATGGCCGGCGAGGATTTCTATCGCCAGGACAAGGCGGTGATCCGGCAGGCACAGGAAAAACTGGCCAAAGCGGAGCAGGAACTGGCGCATTATTACCAGCGCTGGGAAGAGCTGGAGGCTGCGCAATAATGAGCGATGACTGAAAAGTGAAAAATTGCGCCTACACTTCAGGATAATTCAGATTAATAGCATCCTGAGCGAGGTCGCAGGATTTCTTATGAGTAATTTTAACCGATCTTTTTTTGCCGCCCTGTGTCTGCTGCTTGCATTCTCGTTTACCGCAGTTGCCGATAACCTGAAACCGCGCGGCAAGGTTTTGAAATATAGCGGCGATATCGAGATCGTCAGCGCTGCCGGCAAGTCACGCAAGGTTAATGCCGTTAATGAGCCGGTGCATGAAAACGACACCATCGTCACGAAGTCGCAGGCAAAAATCGTGGTGCAGTTCGATGACGGCGCCCTGTCGGTGCTGGATGAAAAAAGCCGCATGCGGGTGGAGCAGAGCAGCTGGTTTTCCTGGCTTGGCGGCAAGGTCTATTTTACCTTTAAAAAAGTCTTTGGCGGCCCCCCGCGTCATGTGCGAACCGCCAATGCCACCCTGGGTATTCGCGGCACCACATTTATTATCAGCGAAAACCCCGGGCAGGCGGGCGAGTCGGTGGCGCTGAAGGAAGGTTTGCTGGAAGTAAAGTCCAACGGCCCGGCCTTCGAGATACACCGGCAGAAACAGCTGGATGAATTTGCCGCCTTCAAACAGGAGCAGGAACAGGCAAAACAGGCCATGGAAGATGAGTTTGCGCAATATAAGCAGGATATGCAGAAAGAATTCGTCGAATACCGCCGCCAGTTCCTGCTTAAATCCAACCGTGTAATTATCCTGTCCGGTTACCGTGTGGATGAAGCCGCGATGAGTGATGGCAGTAAAAAGGACTTCGAGGCTTTTGAGGCCGAAGCGGAAGAAATAATACGGGCGTTTCGTGCTGAGAAGCATTAAAAGCCTTAACCACAGAGGACACAGAGGTACACAGAGAAAAGCTCGGTATTGTTTACCTTGATACGGCGATTAGCACCGCGATATAAAACAAAAAAACTCTGTGAGCCTCTGTGTCCTCTGTGGTTAAGAATAAATCGTTTAAAGCCTCATTTCCGGCAACCATGCAATAACACCCAGTCGCCATCCACCACGGGGGCGTCCATGCTGAAATACTCGGCATAGGCATCCAGTACATTATGTGCCTGCTCTTCAAGAATTCCTGAAAGCACAATATCACCACCGGATCGACAATGCGTCGCCAGCGTCGGTGCCAGTTCGGCCAGCGGGCCGCTGAGGATATTGGCCATAACAATATCGTACTGCGTGTCTGCATGCTGCTTGTTGTATTCTTCCGGCAGGTAGCAGTGAATCTGCTTGCTGACCTGGTTGACCTCGGCATTGTCCTGCGTGGCGCTGAGTGCCTGTGGGTCGATATCGACGCCGTCGGCCTGTTTGACGCCCAGCATGCAGGCGGCAATGGCAAGAATGCCCGAGCCGCAGCCGTAGTCGAGCAGGGTTGTCTGGTCGGTAATATTGCTGTCCAGCCAGCGCAGGCAGAGTGAGGTAGTTGGATGGGTGCCGGTGCCGAAAGCCAGGCCGGGATCCAGGCGCAGGTTGACGGCCTGTGGTTCGGGCGGGTCGATATGCAGGGGTACGACCCAGAGCCGGTTGCCGAAAGCCATGGCGTGGAAATGATCCATCCAGGCGCGGGTCC